>NZ_JAAGOU010000059.1:0-8579 GCF_010500775.1 Salipiger sp. PrR002 | reverse complement strand
AGCCCCCTACTTCTAGCAGCGCCGCAGGTCGTGCGGCGGGGGCAGCGCCCCCTTCTTGGCCGCAGGACGCGCCGTCATGCGCATCCGGTCTTGCCCCATGCGCAATCTGCACTGGACGTTGCCTTGAGCGGGTCGCAAGATTTGGCAGTCCCGCCGAGGCGGCAGTTAACGGACGGAGTCCATGGCAGATTTTCCCCGCAGCAATCTTTGGCACGCCAGCGCGCAGGAGCAGTTTTCCGGCGCGGCTCTGGCGGAGGATCTGAGTGCCGAGCTGATCATCGTCGGCGGCGGCTTCACCGGCTGCGCGGCGGCGCTGGAAGCGGCGCGGCGCGGGGCCAGCGTGGTGCTGCTTGAGGCGCATGGGATCGGGCATGGCGGCTCGGGGCGCAACGTGGGGCTGGTGAACGCAGGGCTCTGGCTGCCGCCCGACGACATCATCGCCCAGATGGGCGAAGCGGCGGGCGGGCGGCTGATCGAAGAGTTGGGGCAGGGGCCTGAACGGGTCTTTGCGCTGATCGACCGCGAGGGCATCGCCTGCGAGGCGACGCGGGCCGGGACCCTGCATCTGGCGCATGCGCCTTCGGGCGTGGCCGATCTGGAGAGCCGCTTCCGGCAGGGCAACCGGATCGGCGCGCCGGTCCAACTGCTGGGCGCCGAAGAGACGCAGCGGCGCAGCGGCTCGGGCGAATTTCACGGCGCGCTTCTCGACCCGCGGGCGGGCACGGTGCAGCCGCTGTCCTATTGCCGGGGGCTTGCCCGCGCGGCCGCGGCGGCGGGGGCGCGCATTTTCGAGGGGGCGCAGGTCAGCGAGATCAGCCGGGATGGTGGGGGCTGGCACCTGCGCTGCAATGGCCAGCGCCTGCGCGGGGCGCGGCTGCTGATTGCCACCAACGCCTATCATGAGGGGCTGCCCGCCGCCTACCGCCCCAGCTTCGTCACCGTCAGCTACAGCCAGTTCGCCACCGCGCCGCTGCCGGATGGGCTGCGCGAGAAGGTGCTTCCGGGGGGCGAGGGGTGCTGGGATACGGCGCTGGTCATGTCCTCCTTCCGCATCGACCGCGCCGGGCGGCTGATCCTGGGCGGCATGGGCGACGCCGAGGGTCCGGCGCGCGCGCTGCATGGCGATTGGGCGCGGCGCAAGCTGCGGCGGGTGTACCCCGAGCTTGGCGATATCGGCTTTGAACATGCGTGGCGGGGGCAGATCGCCATGACCCGCGACCATGTTCCGAAGATTGTGCGCCTTGGGTCGTCGGCGCTGTCGATCTTCGGCTATTCCGGGCGGGGGATCGCGCCGGGCACCGTCTTTGGCACCGCCGCCGCCGAGGCGCTTCTGGAAGGGTCTGAGGCGGCGCTGCCCATCGCGCCCGTCGAGGGCTATTCGGAGCGGTTCACCCGCGTCATGGGCGGCTACTATGAGGCGGGCGCGGCGCTGACCCATGCGCTGAAGCCGGGGCTTCTGGGGTAGGTTGCGGGTGGCCAGTTCCGGCCACCCGCCTTTGTGTCATTCGATGTCGAACACCACGCCCTGCGCCAGCGGCAGCTCGCTGGAGTAGTTGATGGTGTTGGTCGCCCGCCGCATGTAGGCGCGCCATGCGTCAGAGCCGCTCTCGCGCCCGCCGCCGGTCTCTTTTTCGCCGCCGAAGGCCCCGCCGATCTCGGCCCCCGAGGTGCCGATGTTGACGTTGGCGATGCCGCAGTCGGAGCCGCGCGCCGACAGGAAGCTCTCCATCTCGCGCAGGTCGGTGGTGAAGATCGACGAGCTGAGACCGCCGCCGACGTCGTTGTGCAGTTCCAGCACCTCGTCGAAGTCGCTGTATTTCATCACGTAGAGAATCGGGGCGAAGGTCTCGCGCAGCACCGGGCCGGTTTGCGCGGGCATCTCCACCAGCGCGGGTTTGACGTAATACGCCGCCTCGCCCTCGACCGCCGCACGCTGGCCGCCATGCACGGTGCCGCCGAGGTCTGCCGCTTCTTTCAGGGCCGCCTGCATGCCGTCAAACGCGGTGCCGTCGATCAGCGGGCCGACCAGCGCGTCGGTCTGCAGCGGGTTGCCGACGGTGACGCTGGCATAGGCGCGGCGCAGCGCGGGCACCAGTTGATCGTAGACGCTCTCGTGCACGAAGAGGCGGCGCATGGTGGTGCAGCGCTGGCCCGCGGTGCCCATGGCGCCGAAGGCGATGGCGCGCAGGGCCATGTCCATATCGGCGGAGGGGCAGACGATCCCGGCGTTGTTGCCGCCCAGTTCGAGGATGCATTTGCCGAAACGCGCCGCCACTTTCGGGCCGACGATGCGGCCCATGCGGGTCGATCCGGTGGCCGAGATCAGCGCGACTTTCTCGCTCTCCACCAGCGTCTCACCCAGCTCGGGGCCGCCGACCAGCACTTGGCTCAGTCCTTCGGGGGCGTCGCCGAAACGGGCGATGGCGCGCTCGAGCACCGCTTGGCAGGCGAGCGCGGTGAGCGGCGTCTTCTCGGAGGGTTTCCAGATCACCGGATCGCCGCAGACCAGCGCCAGCGCGGCGTTCCAGCACCACGGCGCGCAGGGGAAGTTGAAGGCGGTGATGATGCCCACCACGCCAAGCGGGTGCCATGTTTCCATCATCCGGTGGCCGGGGCGCTCGGTGGCGATGGTCAGCCCGTAAAGCTGGCGCGAGAGGCCGACGGCGAAATCGCAGATGTCGATCATCTCCTGCACTTCGCCAAGCCCTTCGGAGGGCGATTTCCCGGCCTCGATCGAGACCATGCGGCCAAGATCGTCCTTCGACTTGCGCAGTTCCTCGGCGAAGAGGCGCACCAGCTCACCCCGGCGCGGCGCGGGCACCATGCGCCAGCTGCGAAAGGCGGCGCGCGCGGTGTCGATCGCCGCGGCGGCGTCCGCGGCGGACTGAGGGGCGAGCTGCGCGACACTCTCGCCGGTCACCGGAGAGACGATCTGCAGTCCATCTGCGGCATCCAGCGCGGCGGTGACGCCGCAGCGCTCGAGGGTTTCGGCGGTGAGGACGGGAAGCGGTTTGCTCAGCATCGGGGGCTCCTTCGCTTGGGTTATCTGCGGTCGTTGCTTGCGGGCAGGATATCAGCGCAGGGCCATGCACCCATAACGCCAAGTCCGGCTGACCTCATGCGGGTTTGGCATGGTCCTTGGCCGGGGCGGGGCCTATCGTGCGCCGCAGCATGACAAGAGGACCCACCGTGCCCCTGCAAAGACGCCTCCTCCCCGACATGAAGGTGCTGCAGACCTTCGAGCTTGCCGCGCGGCACGGCAATTTCACCCGCGCGGGCGAGGAACTGGCGCTGACCCAGAGCGCGGTGAGCCGCCATGTGCGCGAGCTGGAGGAGCAGATCGGCAAGCCGCTGTTCGAGCGGTTGCGGGGCCGGGTGGTGCTGACGCGGGCGGGCACCGAACTGCTGCCCGAGGTGCAGCGGCTTTTGCGCATGGCCGAAAGCACCATGCGGCACGCCACCGCCGGGGCGCAGGGCGAGAGCCTGCTGGCAATCAACGCCCCGCCGACCTTCGCGACGCGCTGGCTGATGCCACGGCTGCCGGAGTTTCTGGCGGCGCATCCGCAGCTGCGCATGGACGTGGGCACCAGCACCGGGGTTTTCGACCTCGACAGCCGGCAATGCGATCTTGCGCTGCATTTCGGGCAACCGCTCTGGCCCGGCGGGCAATGTCGCTATCTCTGCAGCGAAATCGTCCTGCCGGTGGCTGGCGGGGCGCTGCGTGAGGTGGCGATCACGGCACCGGAGGATCTGCTGGCGCAGCCCCGGCTGCACATCACGCCGCGTGCCACCATGTGGGGCGATTGGTTCGCCCGGCAGGGCATGGCGCTGCCCGATGCCCAAGGCGGGCATTGGTTCGACGAATTCGCGCTAAGCATCGAGGCGGTTAAGGCCGGTCTGGGCTTTGCGCTGCTGCCGCGCTACCTGATCGAGGCAGAGCTTGCGCGCGGCGAGCTGACCGTGGCGCTCGACGTACCGCATGGCACTGATCTGGCTTGGTATATCGTCACGCCTGAGGGTCGGGCCGATAAGGCCGCAGCGTTTTCCGAGTGGTTGCTCGGGCAGGTGTCGTTCCGGCCCTTGGAGGGGTGACATAGCAAGCTATGCGCTGGAGGCAGTTCGGGTCTTCCCTTTCGGAAGTTGTTCCGAAGCGCTTCGAATGGCATCTTTGCTGCATCGACGCCACGCTGCGACGATAGAGTTTTCTAGAGGCTCTCTCCTCCTCCCTGAGCCTCGGAAATCGGCGGCGACCCTTCTCCTCCTCCCTAGGGTCGCCGCCACACTCACTTCCCCAGATGCCCGTTGGAAATCAATCGCTTCGCCAAGCGTGTGCTTGCGTGTAGTGCCTTTGTGCAGTCGTACTCTCCGCTGCGAGATGCGGCCATTCCGGCCGATGCCGCCGTCTTGCGCACTCTCAATTTATAAAATATAAATATTGGGAAAAGCGAGGCTTACATGGCAACCGACGCGCTGCAGACCGCTCTCTTCGAGTTTGAGAACCCGCTCCTGCGGGCGGCCGCCGTCGGATTCTCGACGCCGAAGCCCTCGCTCCCCCTCACACAGCTTGCGGGCATCCTCTTTGAGGGCTGGGGCCTCGACGGGCGGCTGACCGACCTTGGGGGAGAGCGGGACAGCAACACGCTGGTCGAAACAGAGCAGGGCGCGCGCTATGTGCTCAAGGTCTTCAGCCCCGAAGACGGCGAGGATATCCGGCAGCTGCAGCATTGCGCCATGCGGCATCTGACCCAGCACAGTTCGGTGCCGACCCCCGCGCTGCACCCGACCTTGGCGGGCGCGTTTGAACATCCGGTTTTGCATAATGGCGACGCCCCGCTCTTTGCCGCGCTGATCGACATGATGACGGGAACCGCGCCGCAGCCGGACGGCAGCGAGGCGCAGATGCGGATGATCGGGCGCAGCATCGGGGCGCTGCAATCGGGTCTTTCAGGGCTGCGGCATCCGGCGGCGCGGCGCGTCCTGCTGTGGGACCAGATGAACGTGCTGAGGCTGCGCGAGCTTTCGGCGCTGATCGCGGATGCGGACCTAAAGCTGCGCGTGCAGCGGGCCATGGATCACCTCGAAGGCCGGATGGACGCGCTGGCGGCGCTGCCGAGCGCGATCATCCACAATGACCTGAGCCCAAGCAACATGCTGGTTGATCCCGCCGACCCGCTGCGGCTGACCGCGATCTTCGACTTCGGCGATCTGGTCGAGGCTCCGCTGATCAACGATATCGCCATTGCCGCCAGCTATTTCATCCGCCCCGCAGCGCCCTTGGCGCCGCAGCTTGCCTGCTTTGTCGCGGGCTATGAAGAGCACCGCCGCCTCGGCGATGACGAACTGGCGGCGCTGCCGGATGCGCTGCTGTCGCGGCTGCTTTTGCGGCTGGTCATCCCGCTGTGGCGCAGCACGCTTTTCCCGGCCAACCGCGCCTATCTTCTGCGCCATTTCGAGGCGGCGCAGGCGCTGGCCGAGCCGCTGTTGCCGCCGCGATCCGGGCCGATCCATCCGCCGCTGCGCTTCTCCCGTTCCGATCTGAAAGGGGTCTGACATGACCGATCTCGCCACCCGCCGCGCGCGCACGCTGGGGCCCGCCTACCGGCATTTCTATGACGCGCCGCTCTATCCGGTGCGGGGGCGGGGGGTTGAGCTTTGGGACGCCGAGGGGCGGCGCTATCTCGACGCTTACAACAACGTGCCCTCGGTGGGCCATTGCCATCCGCGCGTGACCGAGGCGCTGGCACGGCAGGCAGAGATCCTCAACACCCACACGCGCTACATGCACGAGGCGGTGGTGACCTATGGCGAGCGGCTGACCGGGCTTTTCGATCCTGCGCTGTCGCAGGTCATGTTCACCTGCACCGGCAGCGAGGCAAACGATCTGGCGCTGCGTCTGGTGCGGGCGGTGACCGGGCGCAGCGGCATCATCGTGACCTCGAACGCCTATCACGGCGTGACGCTGGCGCTGGCCGAAATGTCGCCCTCGCTGGGGGCGCACAACCCGCTTGGCGCGCATGTGCGTACCGTCGCACCGCCAAGCGGCGCAGACGGGGGCACGCGCTTTGCCGCAGATGTGCGCGCGGCGATCGCCTCGCTCGAAGAGGCGGGACTTCAGGCGGGGGCGCTGCTGTTCGACACGGCGTTCGCGTCGGATGGGCTGCGGCTCGACCCGCCGGGTTGCATTGCCGGTGCGGTCGCCGAGATCCGGGCCGCTGGCGGGCTGTGGATCGCCGACGAAGTGCAGGCCGGGCTTGGGCGCATCGGCAGCCACATGTGGGCCTACGAGCGCCACGGCGTGCGGCCCGATATCGTCACGCTGGGCAAACCGCTGGGTGCGGGGCATCCGATCGCCGCCATGGTCACCCGTCCCGATCTGCTGGCGGAATTTGGCAAGAAGACGCGGTATTTCAACACATTCGGCGGCAATCCCGTCTCTGCGGCGGTCGGTCTTGCGGTGCTCGACGTGATCGAAGACGAGGGGCTGATGCAGAACGCCGCCGAAACCGGCGCGCGGCTGCTGAGCGGGCTGCGGGACCTGGCCGCGCGGCATCCCGAGGCTGTTGCCGACGCCCGCGGCACCGGGCTCTATGCGGCGCTTGAACTGCGCGGCACGCCAGAGGCGGCGGGGCAGGGGATCACGTGGCTGACCAATGAGATGCGCCGTCGCGGCATCCTTCTCGGCAGTTGCGGTGCCCATGGCGAGGCGCTGAAAATCCGTCCGCCGCTGCCGTTCTCGCCTCAGAACGTCGCGGAACTGGTGACCGCGCTGGATGCCGCCCTGTCCGACGATGCGCTTCTGCAGACGCTGGGCAAAAGCGCGCAGGATGTCTGAGAAACGGGACCTCTCCACAGCCAGCGGGGCGGGCATGAAGCCCATTGCCTCGGGAAGCCTCTCGGCCCGCGCCTATGAGGCCATGCGGCAGGGGCTGATCGAAGGCGCGTTTCACCCGGGCCAGCGCCTCATCCTGCAGGATCTGGCCAATCACTTCGGCACGTCGATCACCCCGGCCCGCGAGGCGGCGATGCGGCTGGTCAGCGAGGGCGGGCTGGAATTGCGTTCGGGGCGGTTCCTGCATGTGCCGGGGATGGATCGGGACCGCTACCTCGAAGTGCGCGCCATGCGCATCGAGCTTGAGGGGCTCGCCGCGCGTATGGCCGCGAGCGCCTGCACCGCCGCTGATCTGATGGATCTGCGCGAAATACAGGACCGCTACGCCGCCTCGGATGCGCCCGGTCAGGCCGCCGAGGCGGCATTGCTCAACCGCCGCTTCCATGCCGGTGTCTACAAGCTGTCGCGGATGCCGCTGCTCATTGGCCATATCGAGCAGCTGTGGGTGGCCATGGGGCCGATGCTGAACGTTTTCTACGACCTCTCGGAGCGGCGCTATTTCGGGGCCGAGGTGCATGAGGCGGTGCTGGCCGCATTGGCGGCGGGGGACGGCGCCGCCGCCGAGCTACAGATCCAGACGGACATCGCCAATGGCACCTCCAGCTTCCTGCAGCATTTCGATCAGCTCAGCGAAGGCAGCTGACCCCCAGTCCGGCCAAGCGCCGAAGGAGACACCCACCATGGACACGCATCTCGACCTGCAGCCTGCACCGCCCCGCGAGGACGCGCAGTGGCCCCAGGGCGCCGCCTATCTCGACGGCACCTTCATGCCCGCTGCCGAGGCGCGGATCCCGGCGGGCGATTGGGGCTACCGGCGCTCGGATGTCACCTATGACGTGGTTGGGGTCTGGGATGGCTGCTTCTTCCGGCTCGACGATCATATCGCGCGGTTCCGGGCGTCGATGACCCGGCTGCGCATGCAGCCTCGGGAGAGCGACGCCGAGGTCCGCGAGGTCCTGATCGAAACCGTGCGCCGCTCTGGTCTGCGCTCGGCCTATGTGTCGATGGATTGCCTGCGCGGCTCGCCCGCGCCCGGTGCGCCGCGCATTCCCTCGTCGGCGCGCCCGTGGCTGCTGTGTCAGGCGCTGCCATGGGTCTGGGTCGCCAGCCTTGAGCAACAGCGCAAGGGGGTCAGCCTGATGATCCCCGAGGTCCGGCGCATCCCGGCGGAGAGCTTCGATCCGCGGGTGAAGAATTTCCACTGGGGAGACCTGACCGATGGCCTGTTCGAGGCTGAAGCCGCGGGGGCCGATTTCCCGATCCTTCTCGACGGCGCGGGTCATGTGACCGAGGGGCCGGGTTTCAACGTCTTCTGCGTTGTCCAAGGCAAGGTGCTGAGCCCGCGCAGCGGTGCGCTCGAAGGAATCACCCGCCGCTCGGTGCTCGAGCTGTGCGAAGATCTGGGGCTGCCCTCCGAGGTGCGCGATATCCCCGCCGAGGAGTTCCGCGCCGCCGATGAGATCTTCTGCGCGACGACAGCGGGAGGGGTCTGGGGCGCGGGGCGCATCGACGGGCGCGCTCTTGGCAATGATGCGCCGGGCGAGATCACCGAGCGCCTGCGCACGCGTTTCTGGCGCAAGCGGGCCGAGGGCTGGCACGCAACGCCCGTTACAGCATGAGTGTGCTCTGGGCTGCGGCGTGTTGCAACCAAGTTGAAATGTCACCGCGTCTGCAAAGCAGGAATGTCATC
>NZ_JAAGOU010000058.1:0-9095 GCF_010500775.1 Salipiger sp. PrR002 | reverse complement strand
GAGCGCCGGTTCACCGGCTCGGTCAGTTCCGGCGCCGATGACGACATCCGCCGTGCCACGCGGCTCGCCCGCTCGATGGTCACGCGCTGGGGCATGACCGAGGCGCTGGGGCCGGTGGACCTTCGAACCTCCGAGGACAGCCCCTTTCTCGGGCAGTCCTTCGCCCAGCCCCGAGAGCATTCCGACGCCACCGCCGCGCGCGCCGATGCCGCGGTGATCCTGCTGCTCAAGGAGGCCGAGAAAGCCGCCGCCGACCTCATCGAAGAGCATGAGACGGAAATCCTCCGCCTTGTTGACCGGCTGGAGCAGGACGAGACCCTGGACAGCGACCAGATAACACAGCTTCTCGCCGGGGCCGGAAACGTGCACCGTATCGAACGCCCGACCAATGGACGCAGTGGCGGCGGGCCCGGCTGAGCGCTGGCGGTGACGCTCGAAGCGTCCCCTGCAAGTGGCGGAGGGACTGAAACTCAGAGCCATGTCTTCCACCGCCGACTGCACGACTTCTCGGAGAGCATCGAACATGCGCTGACGGCGCTGCTGCTGGTGGCCCCGGGCCGCGCCCTGCCGCGGCTCTTTGCGGACCTGACCTGGACGCAACTTGCCGTGGCGCTGCTCCTGCTGCTGATCATTCGACCGTTGGCGGGCTGGTTGGCGCTGCCGGGCACCGGTCTTCGCAGGCTTGACCGGGCGGTGATGGCCATCTACGGCGCTTGGCTCAATCTACTACCTCGCCTATGCAGCGAGCCATGTGGAGTTTGCCGATGAGGCCGAGAGCTGGTCGCTGGTCGCACTGGTAATCGTGCTGTCGACGGTGCTGCACGGCTTCAGCGTGGCTTGGGCGGTGGACCGGCTCGACTAAAGTGAGGGCTGATGCGTTGCCCTGAGTGACACCTCGCAGGGAAATTCGTTTCCCAAGCCGGCAGCTTCAACAACGACTGGGCCCGGCCTTCCGACCGGGCCCTGCATTTCCTGCCCGTGGGAGCTGCTTGGTTCAGACCCAGTAGTTCGGCACACCGTAATAGTCGTGCGTGCGGGTCTCCCAGTCGCGGTCGCGGTGCCAGTCGTCCCGGCGCTCCGGCGCGCCCTCCAACTGCTCGGACGTGACGTCGGTCACATAGCCGCCACGACTGGTGTCGTAGCTCAGCTTGGCCCAAGGGATCGGGTGGTGGTCTTCACCGAGCCCCAGAAAGCCTCCGAAGCCCATCACCGCATAGGCCACCTTGCCGGTCGCCTTGTCGATGGTGAGGTGGTCGATCGTTCCGACATGCTCGCCGGAGCGGGAATAGACCGCCGTGCCGTTGACCTTGTCGGACGAAATCATTGTCGAGTTCTCATGCATCGTGCCATCTCCTCCTGATGTGTCCGGTAAAACGGGCAGGCAAGGGGCAATGTTCCGCAGCGGGCTCGGTCGGACGGCGGCCAAGAGCGCCTTTCCGCCGAGGTAGCGCACCGGGCAAATTCGAGGTGATAACAGGCGTTGGTGGAGGTTTAACGGAGCCGCCCGATCAGGCCGGCAAAACTTTGTGAACCTCTCTCAGGCGAAGGACGTGTTGGGAAGTGTAGATCGTGATGACATTTTCATCCTGCTTTCCCGACTTTACCTTTTGGCGCTTATGCGAATCCCGGACATGGTAGGGCGCATAGCACGTCAATCAGGCGGCTCCGGCCCCCGTCGCTGCTCCGTGCAGTATCAGCCGGGCGCTGCGCGACTTTTGTTTGGCGGGATCGCCGGGCGGAGAACCAAGCTAGCCGAAGGGTATTACTTGGTCGTTTCGCCTCAGTTCGTAGTTGCCGGACGAGGATCGGGCTAAGCGAAACTCCGGTCGATGTCGGGCGCCTCGCAGGAGGCGCCCTGAAAGTCAGACGACTTGGTCCACGAGCCTCGCGCCCTCGGCGTTTATCTTCACCGAAGCGATGCCCGCTTCGCGCGCTGGCTCACTGCTGTAGGCTTCGCTGGTGCCGATGACTTGGCCATTGCTGGCCTTGAGATTGAACATGGGCTTGCCGGACGACGTGGCCTTGCGCTCGTAGCGCTCATCGAGCGGCGCGTTTCGACGAACCGACCCGATGCCATTCTCCGGCCTTGTCCTTGTAAAGCTCGAACTTTCCAGCCATTTCTCCAACTTCCTCGTTACATCTTTCGGTGCACCCATCGTGCAACCAGTGCCGTCCGGTTGGCAAGTCATTGGTAAAACTGCGGGCGTGGGCGTTTAATCCCTGGCAACGTCTGAGGCTGAGACGATCGGCAAGGCCGTCTTGGGGGCGGTCTCAAGGGCTCCAAGAAGGGTGGGTGCGGCGCCCTTCGCGGCCACGTCCCGGCGGCGGCCGAAGCGGACGGGGGCGACGGATTTGGCGAAGTTTGAAGAGGCCGATGGGGATTTGCAGCAAAAGGAGAGCCAGGAGGGTTGGAAAGACTTTTCCACAGGGGGCTCATCTTCCTCTCCTCACCGCCGGGCCTGAAAAACGGTCCTTGGCCCTGAAAACTGTACCTGCCGCGGCGATGGCATGAATTCTGTCACCGGGTCCGCGAATTGGAGGCCGGAAGCCCCAGCCCTCGAGCTTCGCTTCTCAGCCCATGAAGGCTGAACCCGGTGACAGGGCTCATGGCCGCCTGCGAGCACCTTCCGCATCGGCTCTATGAGATTTGGCGATCACTCCTCGCTCTCAACTGTCGGGTAGGCACTCGCGGCCACCCCTGCCGGCCGTGGCGGCACGTCGATCCAGGCTACCCCACTGGCCACGATGCAGGCGAGCCCATCGGGATGCACGACAAGGATCGTCCAGTTGCCCTCCTCAGCTGCGCGCCAGACTTCCAGCATGCGCGTCCCAGACTGAAGTCCACGCCCGACAAGCGCTTCGTCGTAGGTGCTTTCGAGCGTTCCGGTGATGCTCTCGTGGAGCCCGCAGACCATCTGCGCCGATACCGGCGGTCCGGCGGCGGCCAGTCCAAATGTCAGGCTGAGACTTATCAGACGTTTCCACATGATCTTCTCCTTCCCATTCCCGGGGGTCGGAGAACTCAAGGGCAACGACCCCAGCTCCAAGTTGCGTCATATATATGGTGTCTGAGTGCCGCGGTTACACCGAAATATTCCGAAGATTTGATCCGCCGCGTGAGAAACGGTCTTTGTTGTGCTCTCTCTTTCAGGTGCCCCCGAACTACTTGCTCATAGAGCTCGTTACTCAGCTCGCGGACCGGGTCGAGACCAGCCCCCGGGCCATTTCTAGGCCGTCAGACCTTACCTGTGGGGCGCAGTTCCACTGTAGGATGCGTGGCCACAATCCAAGGATTTGCCTGTGTGCATCAAAAAATACTTTGCTGCAGGCCGCCAGTTGTGTGTATCAATTTCGTATTTGATGCACACGAGCGAAACACAGGTATAAGATGGAGCCGATATCGCACTCTCGAGCCGCCCAGGTGGCGTATCAGGACTTGCTGCGCATGCATCTCGACGAGGCGGCGTCGGAGATCATCGGCAGTATCGAGGAGCGTCGCCGCAATGGGCGGACATATCTCTATGACCGGTTCCGGATCGGGACCGAGATGAAGAGCCGCTATCTCGGCGAGGATAGCCCAGACTTGCGCGATCGCCTGGCACGCGCTGCCGATTTGAAAGCAGAGGCGCAAGAGCGCAAAAAACGCATGTCGCGTCTGGCGCGCGTTCTAAGGGCCGAAGGCATGATCGGAACCGATCGGGAGACAGGCTCATTGCTTCTGGCGTTCGCGCGCGCGGGCGTCTTCCGGCTGGGCGGTACGTTGATCAGGACCGGAGCCTATGGGCTTTATCAGGGGGAACTTGGTGTTCGCTTTGACTCTGACGAACTTGCCCAGACAGGGGACATCGATTTCGCGAGCTTCGAACGGCTCTCAGTGGCACTGGGCGACCGGGTGGAGGAAGAGCCGGGGGAGATCCTCCGGTCGATGAAATTCGAAGCTGTCCCCGGGGTTTATGATCGGCAGATCTGGAAGTGGCGTCAAAGCGGCGGCGAAGCAATGGTCGAGTTCCTGACACCGGCTTTCGGCGACGAGGGTATCAAGCCACTTCCGGCACTGGGGGTCAGCGCACAAGCGTTGAACTACCTCAATTTCCTGATCGCGGAGCCGATACAAGCCCTGGCACTCTACCGCTCCGGAGTCCTTGTGCAGATCCCGCGACCGGAGCGCTTTGCAATCCACAAACTGATCGTGGCCAGCAGGCGGCACGGCGGGCCGGACGAAGCGAAGGCGCGAAAAGACCGTGCCCAGGCTGAGTTCCTCATCCGCATCCTCGCTGAAGATCGGCCCGACGATCTCGCCGAAGCATACGATCACGCGCTGTCGCAAGGCCCCCGGTGGCGGGATCGGATTGCCTCAAGCCTTGGACGCATGTCGAGCACAAAAGACCTTCTGCATGGGCTCGCGTGACCTGATGAGGATGGTCGCCCCTGGGGTCAGGCCTTTGGTCTGCGTGACGACGGACTTCGCCCGGTCATCTCGGCGGCTTGTCTGAGGTATCCTCAGACGGCAGAGCTTCCCGGTATATGGCTTGTGCTGCCATCGTCGAGGGCTGGCTGCCCTGGCGTGCCTACCGATCTTGCCATGTAGACTTTTCTGACGGGGTGGAAATGCGTCGCACCGACCTCGCAGGCCCGGCCATTGGACGCGGGGCGCGCTTTCAGAAATAGGAAAGTACGCCCCGCGCTGAATGCTCCGTGAGTGGATATGCTGCATTCTAGATACAAGATAGGAGTGCGGAACAGTCTCGACAACCATTCCGGGAAAGTTCTGGAAATGCGAGGCGAAAACCCGCCTTTCCGTGAAGATGCGTGCTGCGCCATCGGCGCCTCGCCCCTGCTTCGGAGGGCGCTCGAATGATTTCTGGCGCAGACGGGGTGCGGAACGAGGCTCCGGGCCAGCGCTTGCAGTGCACGGGAGACACACCCTCGGGCGGCCTACGGCATCCAAATCCGCCCATGCGCCGCTTGCATGCTTCGCGCAGCGAGGCGACCGAAGAAAATTCATCCCCGCAGCGGGCGCTTCGACAGAAGGTCGCTGCGAAGGACGTACGATTTTGCCTTCGCGTTCGGTGCTCTTTCGAGGAGCCCAAGACTCAGAAGGGTCTGGATGGACCGGTAGAACGTCGCTTGAGCGATCGCGCCAACCAATGGATGTCGTCGAAGGCCGTCGGATTTCACGGTGTTGCCGGTGCACTGGCACAGGGCGTGGGCGGCAAGCAAGACATCTCGCTCTGTTCTTCTCAGTCCGTCAATGCCCACGTCGATCTCAAGAACGCGCAGCATATTTCGCAATTCGAGTATCGCGCGAAGCTTCTGGTCCTTTGTGGAACGCGGCTTGGGTTCAAATTGTGGCATCTAGATCAAGTAATTGGAAGAATGCTGCGTCAAACTTATCACTTTGAGAACTTCTTGTCGCCTTGATTGAGATTTGCTACGGTCCGTTTGGCTTCTTCCGTGAGTGGTGTAGCCGTCTTCTATTTGAGCAGCTTCTTCCCTGGTGGTGAGAGCCGCCAGGGAAATTTCTCAACGACGCGCCTGTGTTGGCAAAGAGATGAGGCGGAGGCTGAGAGGAGACCGGCGCGCGCTGCTGGTTCTAACGTTCCTTGATCAGCCTAGTCCTCCTGTGTGGCGGCGCTGAGGGCGACGTGGACCCTGGCAGTCATTTGCCCGGGCGCGACCTCCCGATGAAAGGTACCCCCGAGTGCCGCGAGCATGCGCTCGCACATCCGGGAACCAAAGCCGGCCTCCCCCTCACTGGGTGTTGCCCCGAAGCTCCCGCTTTCCCGCCACGTGATTTCGAAACGGGAGCCGTCGATCTTGGACGTCACCTGCAGTGTGCCGTCCTCCTGGCCAAGCGCGCCGTACTTCACCGAGTTGGTGCAAAGCTCGTAGAGCACGAAGGCAAGAGGCGTCAGGGCCCTGTCGGATAGAGGGATGTCGTCGCCCTCGAGAACCACGAGGTCCGCTCGGAATGGCCGGAGGATGTCTTGCAGTAGGTCGCTTAACGGGACGCCGGACCGCATGGGCGCAAGGGGATCGGTGACCGAGAGCGATTGTGCAGAGGAGAGTGCGACAAGGCGATTTTTCATCATCGCAGCCAACTCCTGTGCCGTGTCGACCCCGCGGGCACAGAGGCTGATCAGCCCGCTTGCTATGGCAAAACTGTTGCCCACGCGATGGCGCATTTCGGCCAGAAGGATGCGCTGCTGCTCCTCGAGCTGCTTTTGCAAGGTGATGTCACGGGCGATCTTGGAGGCTGCGACGATGTTTCCTGCCGCGTCCCTGACAGGGGAGATGGTCAGCGAAAGATCGACGAGCTGGCCGTTCTTGCGGCGACGGACGGTTTCGAAATGTTCGATCCGCTCGCCGCGCGTCAGACGCCGAATGATGTCGGCCTCCTCCTCCAGGTGATTGTGGGGGATGATCATGGTGATCGATTGGCCAATCGCTTCTGCGGCGGTATAGCCTAGGAGGCGCTCGGCACTCGGGTTCCAACTCATTATGCGGCCATCAAGATTCTTGGTGATGATGGCGTCGTTCGAGCCCTCAACGATCGCCGCGAAGTGGTTTTCGAGCGCGCCTTCGATCTGAAAATTGAGTGTGCCCTGCTTGGTCATCGCCCGGTCACCCTCATGTCTCCCGGTGTGGATTGTCGTCCCTCGCTTACATGGTGGAATATCGCGGCGCGCAGACCAAGGCAAATGGTGCATTCTTCGCTACGGTGGCATATCGCCGGGTGTCACTCCGGGCCTAGCTTCGCAGGTCCGTCGATCTGGAATGCGGGGTTACTCTCGAGACGGAATGTTCCGTACCGATCTCGCCGGAACGGGCCAAGATCGGTAACCACGCAGTCCTTGGTCCGATCAAGGACCTCCACCGCGGCGCCGCTCCAGGCGTGCCCTTTCGGGCCTCGCACAATGACGAGAGTGGTCATGGCGATTGCACCCCCTTGTTGGTCTACCTGCGGCCACCTTCATCTGAAAATTCCAGAAACGCAGTATTCCTTCGCAGTGCCGTAGTATGATCAGGCGATGTGGGCGCAAAAAACGCGCAATGGAAGCGAAGTCCAATCGTGTCGCTTCGCGGCGAGGGTTCGGCGAGATGACATGGTTCGAAGGTGTCGGAGTTAGGTGGCTAGCGTCTCTGGCTCCTGACCACCTCGACAACCGTGCCGGCCAGCACTGCAATGCCACCAATGAGCACCGCCGCGATGCCGAGGGGGAAGAGGATGGTTCTGGAGGAAACGAAGGTTCCGGTGATTTCGGCGCTGAAGGCCAGATGGTCGGTCGCGAGCATCGCGATACCGACGCCTACTAGAACGAACCCACCGAAGAAGAAGATTTTCACCATACCTATACGTCAACTCAAGCTTTGTTCGATCAAATATTCTGTACAGCAAATACGAGCCCAAAAGCGGCAACCAGAAACATCTGCCGGGAGCCGGTCTAAACCCGACGTCATGCAGGTCGCCATCCGCGTAGATGCACGCAAAACGTGCATGTTCGCACATCACTCGCCAACCTACGCGGAGGACGGTGCTGGCGTGTGTCGGGAAAAGCTCGAAGGCATCCTCGATGGTGACCAGCCGTTCGCGCGTGTCGACTATCTCAAGGAGCGCGCGGGCGAAGGTGGCCTTGCCGGTCGAAGTGCCACCTGAGATCACCACGTTGAACCGGTCCTCGATACAGAGCTGCATGGCTTCGGTCATCCGCGCTGCTGGCGTCGAGATCACGATGAGACCGCGTCCAAGCCGCGTCCCGCGCTGATCGCGGCGGTGACCGACAGGACGGGGCGCCTTTGTGCGTCCACCGCACCTGACTGGTCGAGGATGGATCGGACAAGGCACCCGTCGAGGTGCAACGCCGGGCTATGGGCGAGTTTCTGGGCAATGCCGTGAAGATCGACGCCCCAAGCGAGTGTCTTGCGATCGGGGAAGGTCTCGAGACCATGCTGTCGCTGCGCGAGGCCCTTCAGCATCATGCCAGACATGCCCTTTCGGGCCGTGCACAATGACAAAATCACCCATGAGGCCGTGTCCTCAAGTCGTTCCGAGAAAATCTGCAGCCTGCAAAGCAATTCCTGCACCTCGCCACCGCCAGTCATCATGACGCTGGACTTCGCCAAGGCCATGGTGCGACAGTGATGACGTCCCCGAAAGTGGCGGGTTCCTCGTCGGTGCCGTTGCTGCGGACGGTCTCTCTATCATTTTTGCGCTGGACCGCATCAATTACACGAAGAATGTTTCTCAGGGTTCTATTCGATATTTTCCGCAAGCCGATTGCCTGGTTTCGAAGACATCCGGCTTCCACCGGGGCGGAAACTTCGGAGCTTGTCGTGACCGGCCGCATTGCGGATGGGAACACCGCTCGACTACCGGCCTCTCAGACGCCCTTGGACGCGGCCTCTGAACAGAACTTTGCGCAGGTGGCTGAGACTCAGGGCGAGGAAGGCGCCTCCCGAGTTGGTCTGGTCGTCGGCGACCCCGATCGCGCCCATCCCAGAGCGGACTCGCCAAGTCAGGAGGCGTCCGGGGCCTGCTTCAATGATCCAGAGCCAACGCCGCGGGCTTGGCGCCGGGATCTCGCTATCGTCGATGGCATGGATGTGATGTGCTGGGAGGGAAGGGTCGCAAATCTGGAGGCGTTGCGCACCGTGATCGATATACTGCAGGCGCGGCGGGTCACACCGCATATCGTTCTGGCCCTTGACGCCTGCGGGACGTCGTTCAGCGAAGAGGGTGATCTCCGCGCATTCCGTCGGCTTCTGGACCGTGACGTGAATATCGACATCTGCCCGTCGGACAAGTCGGTCGCGGCGTGGGTGATCGAGCTGGCGGGTGATTTGGAGGCGCCGATCGTGTCGAACGATCCCTACCACGCTTGGCCAAACGCTCGCGATTTCGCACGGCTGTAGGCTACGCCGTAAAATCGCGACGAACGTGCGCCTACCCACTCCACTCGGGGCCTGAGTAGAGCGGCACCAGAGGATTCAGTGATGACAGTCGAGCCGATCCTGCAGGAGGAAACCGGCTTTCTGAAAACGACGCCGGGCACGACGCCGGCGCTCTTCTAATCCTTCAGATCAGATCGTCCACG
>NZ_JAAGOU010000057.1:0-9818 GCF_010500775.1 Salipiger sp. PrR002 | reverse complement strand
GCGTGACGGAGATGACGTAAACGCCGCGGGCGTCAGAGGTGAGAAGGGTCATTTCAGGAAACCTCGGGTGGGGCGGTGAAAAGGCCGGCCGCGACGATCTGCGCGGCCGGTGTGGTCTTAGGTCGGGCGTCAGGCCGGGACGGCAAGCTGCAGCGTCTCGAGCGCCGCGATGGCGCGCTGCATCGCCTCTTCGAGCCGCGCGTCGTCGAGCGCATAGGCGAGCCGCAGATAGCCCGGCGTGCCGAAGGCCGAGCCCGGCACCACGCCGATGCGGCCCGCGGTCAGCAGGAAGTCGGCGACGTCCATGTCACTCTCGATCACCTTGCCCTCGGGGGTGCGGGCGCCAAAAAGGCCGGTGCAGTCGGGGAAGACGTAGAAGCTGGCGGGCGGGGTCGCGCAGGTGATGCCGGGCATCTTGTCGATGGCGGCGATCACCATGTCGCGGCGGGCCTTCAGCCGGGCATTGCGCTCGGGCAGGAAGTCGGCGGGCGCGGTCAGCGCGGCGACGGTGGCGGCCTGCGAGATCGCCGAGGGGTTCGAGGTGCTCTGCGATTGCAGGATGTCCATCGCGCGCACCAGCCATTCCGGCCCTGCCGCATAGCCGAGGCGCCAGCCGGTCATCGCGTAGCCCTTCGACACGCCGTTTACCGTCAGAATGCGGTCCGCCAGCTCGGGCGCGACCGCTGCGGGCGTAGCAAAGCTGCCCTCATGCACCACCAGCTCGTAGATGTCGTCGGCCATGATCAGCGTGTGGTGATCGGCCAGCACCTTGCAAAGCGCGGCGATGTCGGCCTCGGAGTAGAGCGCGCCGGTGGGGTTGTTCGGCGAGTTCAGCAGCACCCATTTGGTCTTGGGCGTCAGCGCGGCGGCCAGCGTCTCGGGGGTGAGCTTCCAGCCGTTCTCGGCGGTGCAGGGGGCGATCACCGGGGTGCCACCCGCGAGGCTGACCATATCGGGGTAGCTGACCCAATAGGGCGCGGGGATGATCACCTCGTCGCCCGCATCCAGCGTTGCCATCAGCGCGTTGAACACCAGCTGCTTGGCGCCATTGCCGGCGATGATCTGCGAGGGCTTGTAGCTCAACCCGTTCTCGCGCTCGAACTTGGCGGCGATCGCGGCCTTCAGTTCGGGCGTGCCCGAGCTGGCGGTGTATTTGGTCTGGCCGCCGCGGATCGCAGCGATCCCCGCCTCGGCGATATGCTCGGGCGTGGCGAAGTCGAGCTCGCCTTGGCCAAGGCTGATGATGTCATGGCCCTCGGCCTTCATCTGCTGCAGCTTCAGCGCAAGTTCGATGGTCGGCGAGGGACGTACGGCCGCCATGCGGCTGGCAAGGTACTGGGTCATGGGAGTGGTCCTGAAATGGCCGCGACGGGCCGTTGAAAACAGCCCCGCGCCGGGGAGGACGGCGCGGGGCTGAATGGGAGGGATCAGGCGGGGGCGAGCGCGGCTGCGCGACGCGACGCGATATACTGCTCGCGCAGCTCGCGGGTCAGCGCGCCGGGGGCCCCGTCGCCGATCACCTCGCCATCAATGCGCACCACCGGCACGACGAAGTTGGTGGCCGAGGTGATGAAGGCCTCGCGGGCGTCGCGCGCCTCGTCGGGGGTGAAGGCGCGTTCTTCGATCTCGACGCCATGGCGCGCCGCCAGTTCGAGCACCGCGGCGCGGGTCACGCCCGGCAGCAGCGCATGCGACAGCTCGCGGGTGATGAGCTTGCCGTCCTTGCTGACGATATGCGCGGTGGCGGCGCTGGCCTCGGTGACAAACCCGTCCTCAAAGAGCCATGCGTCATCAGCGCCGCGCGCCTTGGCTTCCATCTTTGCCATCGACGGGTAGAGCAGCTGCACAGTCTTGATGTCGCGGCGGCCCCAGCGCAGGTCGGGCAGCAGCGCGACCGAGATGCCGGTCTCGGCGGCGCGGTTCACCAGCACGTCCTTGGCTTGGGTGAACATCACCAGCGTCGGCTCGGTGCCCTCGGGCGGGAAGGCGAAGTCACGCTCGGCGACGCCGCGGCTGAGCTGCAGATAGATCAAGCCGCTCTTCATCTCGTTGCGCGCGACGATCTCGTGGTGCGCGGCCAGCAGCGCATCATCGTCGAGCGGCAGCGTGAGGCCCAGTTCGGCGGCGGAGCGGCGCAGGCGGGCGGCGTGACCGGCATAGTCGAGCAGCGCGCCGTCGAGCACGCAGGTCACTTCGTAGATGGCATCGCCCATCAGGAAGGCGCGGTCGAAGATCGACACTTTCGCTTCTTCTTCGGGCAGCCACTGGCCGTTGAGGTAGACAATTCGGGACATGGTTCAGGATCTTCCGGGAGCAGCAAAGGGAGCGATGGTGACGCCGTTCTCTTCCAGCGACTTGCGCAGGGCGGCGGCGATCTGCGGGGCCCCGGCGGTGTCGCCGTGGATGCAGAGCGTGGCGGGCTCCACCGGCAGGCGCTTGCCGCCAGTGGTGGGGATGCGCTTGTTCAGCACCATCTCCAGCACCTGTTCGGTGCTTTGGGCGATGTCGTGGATCACCGCGCCGGGCTGGCTGCGCGGGGTCAGCTCGCCCGCGTCGGTATAGCTGCGGTCGGCGTAGATTTCGCAGGCGACGCGCAGACCGGCCTTCTCGGCGGCCGTGTAGGTCTCGGAGTAGGGCAGCGAGACATAGATCAGCGAGGGGTCAACCGCGGCGACAGCGCGGGCGCAGACGGCAGCCAGTTCCGGGTCGGTCGCGGCCATATTGCCAAGCGCGCCATGGGTCTTCACATGGGTCATTGGATGGCCCTCGGCCTCGGCCATGCCCTGCATCGCGGCAATCTGGTAGATCAGCTGCGCCTCGAGATCCTCGGGCCGCTCACCCGAGATGCGGCGGCGCCCGAAGCCATAGAGGTCCATGAACGAGGGATGCGCGCCCACCGCCACGCCCGCCGCCTTGGCAAGCTGGATGGTGCGGCGCATCACCACCGGATCACCGGCGTGAAAGCCGCAGGCGACATTGGCGGTTGTCACGGTTTCGAGCATCTTCGCGTCGTCGCCGATGGAATAGGCGCCAAAGCTCTCGCCCATGTCGCAGTTGAGGTCCAAGGTGACCGTCATTCGCTCCCTCCTGGGATCTGATCGTGGGTCTTGTCGTCCGGCGTGTCAGAGGCGCCGGAGCAGGCCCGTCGTTTGCCTGATTGCATTCTGGATACAGCTGGTATACTGAAAATGCAAGCAAGGCAGAAGAGGTTTTTGAATGAGCATCCAGGCGCATGATCTTGCGGGCAAACCGGGCAAGGGCCCGGCCTTTCTGGCGGTCGGTGACTCTGCGCTCGCGGTGCAATTTGGCGAGTCTGTGGACGCGGAGACCAACCGCCGGGTGATTGCGCTTGCCGAAAGCCTGACCGATCTGCCGCTCGACGGTGTGCTGGAATGCGTGCCGACCTACCGCTCGCTGCTGGTGAGCTATGATCCCGCGCGGCTGCGCGGTGCGGCGCTCGAGGCGGCACTGGCGCAGCGCGTCGCGCAATTGCAGCTGGGGGATGAGGCCGCGCGCCGCTGGCGGGTGCCGGTGGTCTATGGCGGAGAGGTCGGCCTCGATCTTGAGGATCTCGCGCGTGAAAAAGAGCTCACCCCGGACGAGCTGATCGAGTTGCACAGCGCCGCCGAGTTCCGCGTCTATATGATCGGCTTTGCGCCGGGGTTCGCCTATCTTGGCGGTCTGCCCGAGGCGCTGCACACGCCGCGTCTGCCGAAGCCGCGCATGTCGATCCCGGCGGGGGCCATCGGCATCGGCGGGCAGCAGGGCAGCATCAACTCGGTGACCGGCCCGTCGGGCTGGCGATTCATCGGCTGGACGCCGTGGCGGGCCTTTGACCCCGCCCGCGCCGAGCCTTTCCTCTTCGCCGCCGGAGACCGGCTGAGCTTTGTGCCGGTCAGTGCCGTGGAAGGTGCGAAAATCGAGGCCGCGATCGCTGCCGGAGAGATGTTGCCGGAGGCCGTGCAATGAGCTTGGAAATTCTCAGCACCGGCCCGATGCTGTCCGTGCAGGACCAAGGCCGCCACGGGCGCAAGCGCTTCGGCGTGCCCTCTGCGGGGGCGATGGACCGCCCCGCGATGGATCTGGCCAATGCGCTCTGCGGCAACGCTTTGACCGCCGCCGCGCTGGAGTTCACCGCCATCGGCGGCAGCTTCAAGGCGGGCCGCGCGCTGCGCCTCGCCGTGACCGGCGGCGAGTGCGACATCCGCATCGGCGAGCGTGTGCTCGGCGCCGGACAAAGCCACACGGTCGAGGCCGGCGAGGTGGTGAAAATCGGCGTGCTGAAGGGCGCGACCTGGGGCTATATCGCGGTGTCGGGCGGCATCGCCGTGCCCGAGGTTCTGGGCGCCCGCGCCACGCATCTGCGCTTTGCGCTTGGCGGGGTCGAGGGGCGCGCGCTGCAGGCGGGGGATCTGCTGCCGCTTGGCGAAGAGGCTGAGGGCGGCATTTGCCTGCGCCCGCGCGAACCCGCTGCCCGCCCCGGCGCGATAGCCCCCGAGCGGCCGATCCGCGTGGTGCTTGGCCCGCAGGACGATTATTTCGCGCCCGAGGTCATCGCGCAGCTGAAAACCGCGTGCTTCCGCATCACGCCGCAGCGCGACCGCATGGCGATGGTGCTGGACGGCCCGCCGCTGACCGCCGCGCGCGGCCATGACATCGTCTCGGACGGCATCGTTTCGGGCGCCATTCAGGTGCCCTCGTCGGGCCAGCCGATGGTGCTGATGGCCGACTCGCAGACCACCGGCGGCTATCCCAAGATCGCCACGGTGATCTCTGCCGACCTGCCGCGTCTCGCGCAGCTGCCCACCGGGGCCGATCTGCGCTTCGAGATTGTAAGTCGCGACGAGGCCGAGGATATTCTGCTCGCCGAACGGGCACGGCTGCATGAGGTGTTGGCGTCTTTGGTGCCCGCGACCGGGATGATGCTCAGTTCGGGCTTTCTGCTGTCGTGCAATCTTGCGGGCGGTATTGTCGAGCCCGAGGCCGTCATGGGCCGGGATCTGGAGCTATCGGAGGACACAGCGGCATGAGCGGCAAAAACCTTGCGGCGACCGCCTATCGGGAGCTGATCAGGCGCATTCTCGAGGGCGAGCTAAAGCCCGGCGACACGCTGCAGGAATCCCATCTGTGCACCGAGCTTGATATGTCGCGCACGCCGGTGCGCGAGGCCATCGCGCGGATCCGCAGCGAGGGGCTGGCCGAACAATCGGGCCGCTTCCTGCGGGTGCGCCGCATCGGCCCCGAAGAGATCGACGAGATCTTCTTTCTGCGCCGCGCGCTCGAACCCTCGGCGGTGCGCGCCGCCACCGGGCGGCTCACGCCCGAGCAGATAGGCGCGCTGGAGGCCGATGTGCGCGGCCTCATGCAGCAGGGGCCGGGGCAGGACGATCTGCAATGGCACGTGGACCGCAAGTTCCACGCCTCCATCGCGATTGCGGCGGGCAATCCCGCGGTTGCCAAGGTCATTCAGGACCTGCACATGCGCACCTGCATCTTCGACCACCGCGTCGTGCCCGCGCGCTTCATCCGCGGCTGCGAAGAGCACCTCGCCCTGCTCGCCGCCATGCGCGGCGGCCTTCGCGACGAGGCGGCGGCCCTGATGGGCGCGCATCTTGACCACGCCCGCGACGCCATCTTCGAGCACCTCGGCAAGGTGCACACCGACCCTACCGAAAAGGCCTTCCGGACATGAAATGTCTCATCGTTCAGCCCGTGCATGACGCCGGGCTCGCCCTCCTGCGCAGCAATGGCATCGAGCCGGTGCCCTGCAGCGGCACCGACGCCGCCAGCATCGCCCGCTCGGTGCAGGGCTGCGACGCCGCGATCACCCGCGACGCGGGCTTCCCGCGCGAGGCGTTCGAAGCCGCCGACCGCCTGCGCGCCGTGGTGGTGCATGGCACCGGGCACAACGCTGTCGACAAAGAGGCCGCCATCGAGCGCGGCGTGCTGGTCGCCAACACCCCGGGCGCCAATGCGCAATCGGTGGCTGAACTGACCCTCGGCCTCGCGCTGGCGCTGGCGCGCGGCGTGCCGGGCGCAGACCGCTGGGAACGCGCGGGCACGCCGGGCTTTCGCGAGTCGGTGAGTTTCCGCGAACTGTCGGGCAAGACCGTGCTGGTGGTCGGCTGGGGCAGCATCGGCAGCCGCTTCGGGCAGATGGCCGCAAGCGCCTTTGGTATGAAGGTTCTGGTGCATTCGCCGCGCGCCCGCGACATCGGCGGGTTCATCCGTGTGGACAGCCTCGAAGAGGGGCTGGCGCAGGCCGATCTGGTGACGCTGCACACGCCGCTGCGTCCTGAGACGCACCACATGTTCAACGCCGCGCGCTTTGCGGCGATGAAGCCGGGTGCGCAGCTGGTCAACGTGGCGCGGGCTGAACTGGTCGACGAGGCGGCGCTGGCGGGTGCATTGGCCAGCGGCCATCTCGGCGGCGCGGCGCTGGACGTCTACAGCCATGGCGCGGGCACCGGCCCGCTGGCGGCGTTCTCCAACGTGATCTTCACGCCGCATCTGGGCGGCACCACCGAAGAGGCCCTGCGCCGCGTCGCCATGGGTGCGGCGGGCCATGTGGTCACCGCGCTGACCGGCGGCGTGCCCGAAACGGTGCTCACCCCGGTCCCGCAGGCACAAACCGCGGAGGCAAGCGCATGAGCGAGACACTGACCGCCCCGCCGCGCGCGCTTATCGCGGGCACCATCTCGCGCGTGCTGACCCGCGTGAACGCGATCACCGAAGACGGACCGGGCTGGACCCGTCCTTCTTACAGCGCGCTGGAAAGCGCGGCGCATGTGGTGATCGAGGAAGAGGCCAAGGCGCTTGGCTGCGAGGTCCGGCGCGATGTGGCGGGCAACCTCTTTGCCACGCTGCCGGGCCGCGACCCTTCGGCAAAGCCGCTCTATATCGGCTCGCATCTCGATACGGTCAGCCAAGGCGGGGCCTATGACGGGCAGGCGGGGGTGATCGGCGCGCTGGCGGTCATCGCTGCGTTGCGCGATCAGGGCATCACCCCGGCCTCGGACATCGTGCTGATCGTCACCCGCGCCGAGGAAAGCGTCTGGTTCCCGGTCTCTTACGCGGGATCGCGCGCCGGGCTCGGCCGCCTGAACCCCGAGGATTTCGACGCCAAGCGCTCGGACACCGGGCTCTCGCTGGCCGAGCACCTCAAGATGGAGGGCTTTGATCCCGACGCGGTGCGCGACATCGTCCCGCCCGCCCCGGCGCGCTTTTTGGAGTTCCACATCGAGCAGGGCCCGGTGCTGGATGACGCGGGCGAAGCCTATGCGGTGGTCGATGCGGTGCGCGGCGGTCTGCGCTATCGCAACGCGCAGGTGCATGGCACTTGGGCGCATTCGGGCGGCGCGCCCCGGGTCAGCCGTGCCGATGCGGTGGTTGCCATGGCCGATCTTATCCTCGCGATGGATGCGGTCTGGGCGCGGCTGCTGGACGCGGGCCATGATCTCACCGTGACCTTCGGCAAGCTCGACGCCGCCTCGCCGCAGCACGCTATGGCGAAAGTGCCGGGCCACGCGGAGTTCTGCCTCGATCTGCGCTCGGATGAGGTGGCGGTGCTGGAAGAGGCCGACGCGGCGCTGCAGGCAGAGATCGCCCGCATCGAGGCTGCCCGCCCCGGCATCCGGTTCGAACTCGGCGAGCAGAGCCGCTCGGCCCCGGCCCGGTTGTCCCCTTTGATGGCCGATTTCGTTGCAGGGGGTGCAGCGGCGCAGGGGGACAGCCCGCGCCGGATGCTCTCGGGCGGCGGCCATGACGCGGCGGCCTTCGGCGCGGCGGGCTGGGACAGCGTGATGGTCTTTATCCGCAACTGGAACGGCAGCCACTGTCCCGAAGAAGCGATGGATGAGGCCGATCTCGCCCGCGCCGTCGCCGCCGTTTATCTCGCCATCGTGCAGGAGAGCGCCGGATGAGCGGAGCGACGCTGGCCGAAACCGCCTACGCGCGGCTGCGCGACGACATCGTCTCGGGCACGATCCCGGCGGAAACCGTGCTGTCGGAGCGCGCGCTGACCGAAACGCTGGGCGTGTCGCGCACGCCGCTGCGGGCGGCGATCTCGCGCCTCGAGAGCGAGGGCATGGTCGACCGGCTGAGCAATGGCGTGGTGCTGGTGCGGTCGGTGACGGTCGAGCAGCTTTTGCAGATCGTGCACCTGCGCCAGACGCTGGAAAGCGCCGCTGCGGGCCGCGCCGCCCGCTTTGGCGCCACCGAACGGCTGCTGGAGATTCGCGCGCAGATGCAGGCCATCGTCGATGGGGATCCGGTCAGTTTCGATGCCTTCTGGCAGGCCGACGGCGCCTTTCACCACGCGGTGGCAGAGGCGGCGCGGCTCGATCTTCTGCCCGCCATCCTCGACGAGCAGCGCGGCATCGCGCGGCGCTGCTCGCTGACCCGCACCTATGACACTTTCGTCGATCAGGCGCGCGAGCATGTTGAGATCATCGACGCCATCGCCGCGCATGACGCAGAACTCGCCGCGGCCCGCATGGCCGGGCATTTCGATCACGTCCGGGCGCGGTTCCTCGGCACGTTCAACGCTTCCTGAGGACCCCATGAACCAGATACTCCAGACCCCTGTCGCCCTCGCGGGCAGCGCCGCCGTTTTTCCCGCCGAGGAGTTTCGCGCCCGCGCCACTGCGCTGCAGGCACGCCTCCGCGCCGAGGGGGCCGATGCCTTGCTGCTGACCGGGCCGGAAAACATCTTCTGGACCGCGGGGCGCCAGACCGCGGGCTACTTCGCCTTTCAGGCGCTGATCATGCCCGCCGAGGGCGAGCCGGTGCTGCTTGTGCGGCAGCTCGAAGAGACCGGCGCCCGCGCCGATGCGTGGTTCGACACGATCCACACATGGCAGGACGGGCAGGATCCGGCGGCGGCGCTGGCCGCGCTGGTGCGCGCGCAGGGCATCGAGCGTCTGGCGGTCGAGCGCTCGGGTTGGTTCGTCAGCCCCGACATGATGGGCCGGATCGAAACCGCGCTCTCGGGCGTGTCGCTGCTTGATGGCTCGGGCTGGACCGAAGCGCTGCGCGCGGTGAAATCCCCGCGCGAGCTGGCCGCGCTGCGGCTGGCGGCGGGCTATGCCGAGGCGGGCATGGCCGCCGCGATCGAGGCCTGCCGCGCCGGAGCCAGCGAGAACACCATCGCCGCCGCGATGACCGCCGCGGCAATCGAGGCCGGATCCGAGGCCATGGCGATGGAGCCGCTGGTCAGCTCCGGCCCGCGCTCGGGTATCCCGCACGCCACTTGGCGGCGGCGCCTGCTCGAAGAGGGCGACGGCGTCTTCCTCGAACTGGCCGCCAGCCATGACCGCTACCATGCGGCGCTGATGCGCTCGGTCTGGATCGGCACACCGCCCGAAACCGCACAGCGGATGATGGACACGGCGCTGCGCGGCCTTGATGCCGCGCTGGCAGCGATGCGCCCCGGTGTCGCCTGCTCGGTCCCGCACGAGGCGGCGCAGCAGGTCATCGACGCCGCGGGCTTCACCGCCGCTTTCCGCAAGCGCGCGGGCTATTCCATGGGCGCGGCCTTTGCCCCGGACTGGGGCGAGGGCGCGATCCTGTCGCTCTTCACCGGCGTCGAGACGCCGCTTGAACCGGGCATGGTGTTCCACCTGCCCATCACCCTGCGCGACTACGGGCGCTTTACGGTGGGCGTTTCGGAAACGGTGATCGTCACCGAGACCGGCGCCGAACCTCTGTCGTCGCTGCCGCGCCAGATCACCCTTCGCTGACACACTCAAGACATTGGAACGCAAAATGAAATCCCTCTTCCACCTCGCGATTCACGTCAAAGACCTCGACGAGACCCG
>NZ_JAAGOU010000056.1:0-10297 GCF_010500775.1 Salipiger sp. PrR002 | reverse complement strand
TTCAGTCTCAACGGCCTTCCAGCGCTGGAGGGTTCCCGAAAAAGTGAACCTGCATGCGGGGGGTGCAGGAGTGGGCAGCCAATTTACGGCACACGCAGGCAACGCCGGCACGAAAGGCCTTCTGAAAATGATGCCATCGGTGTTCGTCAAGAAGGCCGGGAGCCGTCTGCTCGAATGTTCCGCCGTTCGCCGTGGCGGGCAGACGCGCATTTCACCGGCGCCCGCCCGTCTTCGCACTGTACAAGCAACGGAACCATAAACTCCCCGAAATGGGAGGATCTGTCGCCTCTCGCGTCAACGTCAGCCAGCCCAGGTACCTATCTGGGCCAGCAGCTTTTCAGCGGCAAAACAGCCTGAAGTCAGTTGTCTTGGCTCCCACCCCAGAACCGGCGCATGCGGTCCATCATATGGCCGGGCGCGGCCATCTCGTCCGTGCTCAACGAACCACTCCCGTCTTCGTCGAGAGCCTGGAATCTGTCACTAAGAACGGGCCGAACCATGATGAGGTGGAGCTGTTCGAACTCTTCTGCTGAAAGCACGCCATCGCCGTCGGAGTCTGCGTCCGCAAAATTGCTCTCCATGCTTTGGAACATCTGTCCTAAGTCCATGTAACCCTGCCCATCTCGAAATTGGCCGGGGTGCATCATCTCGTTCATCATGTCGCGGTCCATGTAGCTTGAACCGGGAAACATCGGGGGCTGGCCATTCATCATCCCGGGTCCGAAATTTCCATTATTCTGCTGAGGTGAGCGCTGCGGATACATGGGACGTTGTCCGCCCATCATGTCAGCCGGGCTGCCTTGACCCTGCATCATGCCCTGTCCATAGCCGCCCTGTGGCATCTGCCCCTGCATCATGCCCTGGCCGTGACCATAGCCACCTCCGCCATACCCTCCGGAAGGGTTGCCCATCATGCCCTGGCCACCCCATCCCTGACCCGCTTCGTGAGCCCAAACAGCGCCCGCAAGGGCGACGGTGGATGCGAGTAGGAGCGCCGGAAATGTGCTGAGTTTCATTTTCATTCTCCTCGGCGGCGCAGTGAAGGCCGCTCTGATGTCATGTCTCCCCGGGCATTGATCCGCCGGGAGCCCAAGCATGCAGGATTCCAGCGCTGGAAGGTCCATGATCTGGATCAAGCGGGCATCGCCGTGTTTGGCTTGGAAAAGGAGGATCGTGAGCGCGACGTTTTGCGGGGTCAGGGCAACCAAGGCCCGACAAGGGTCGGTTCTGGCAGAAGGCTATGGCGCCGCAACACTGGCCGAAGACTAGCAGGGATGCGCGGAAGCACGTGAGCTGTTTGACATTCGGCTACGGGTGCAGAACGCCGCTTTGGCTTAGACACCAGCTACGACTGAGCGGGGACTGCAGAGGAGAGACCTCTGCTCAGGCGGCCGGGTACCTGGTGAAGACCTCTGTGCTCCCATCCTTTCCGATCAGGATGACGTCATAGGCTTCGCGCTCGGTTTCGGGGCCCATGCCGGGCGATCCGTACGGCATGCCGGGCACGGCGAGGCCGATGGCCTCGGGGCGCTCCCCGAGGAGCTTGCGGATGTCGGCCGCGGGCACGTGCCCTTCGATCATGTAGCCTTCGATCTCGCCGGTGTGGCAGGAGGTCATGTCCTGCGGAATGCCCTTGTCGAGCTTGTGGCGCATCAAAAGCGTGCCGAAGCTGTCCTCGGTGGTAACGGTGAACCCCTCACGGCGCAGGATTTCGATCCAACCCGTGCAACACCCGCAATTCGGGTCCTTGAGGACATGGATCGCCGGTGCGGCCTGCGCCCGAACTCCAAGCGGGACTGAAACCGTGAAGCTCGCGAGGGCGCTCATCATGCTGCGTCGTGTCAGGGTCATCGGTGGCTCCTTTCAGGTCCTTGCAGAGGCGTGCTTGCTGCCCTTGGCAAGGAGGGCTCGGTCTTTCTCGCTCAAGATGCCAGAGGCGGTTGAGCAACGGAAGGCCAACAGGCGCAACGCGTTCAGCGAACCGGCTGGGCGAATGCTGGCGCCACAGCTCAGCGTCCCTGGAACTCTCTGATGGGCACAATGCAGCAGGCGCAGCGCTGGCCGGCCGGAACGCGCAGCTTCAAGAACATCGCTGCGGCACAGAAACGTTTTGGCGCTTAGCGCAATATATCCGGCCCGGTCTCAACCGCGCGCTCCCCGATGGACTGCGGAAAGGTAGGTCCGAACTGATCACCTTTGACCCCGTCAGCCATCGCCAATGGAGGCTGACCACCGGAGTGCCCCCGGGTGCGCCTACCGATGCCCGACCCAGCCGCGATCATCGGTGAAGGCGCGGGCATCCGAGAGTTGGATGTACTGGTAGTCTTCCGGCAGACTGTCGAGTGCGGTCAGCGGTGTGCGCGACGCTGCGAGAAGGACGTTCCCTCGGCCTCGATCGCTGATCGGGCCGCGGATCGCCTCCACATGCGGGTAGAGCTCGCGCAGGATCGCATTGACGCCGCGCGCAAGCGGGCCGTCAGGCTTGTCGATCAGGTTCACATAGATCGGCCCATCCACGATGCCGCGCAGACGTTCGAAGGTCTCGAGCGTCACGAGGTGGGCCGGGACCGAGCCCGAGGAGAAGGCGTCCATCACCGCGGCATCGAACCGACGGTCCGTCTCGTTCAGGTAGACCCGCCCATCCGCATGCACGAGACCAAGCCGCCCGCCGGCGGCCTCGGTGCCTTCGTCGTACCCTGTGCGCGCAATCATCCGGCCCGCCCGCGGCAGGTTATCTTCCACGACCCGGGTCACGAGCGGGTCGATCTCGACGGCGGTCGCTCGCGCCTCGGGGCGCGAAGCGAGAAGCTCGGTCGGCAGGGTGTAGCCGCCGCCACCGACAAAGAGCACCGAAGGCGCCGGGCCCAAGTCATGATCGAGGCGGTTCCAGAGCCACTGCGTATAGGGCAGGACGAGCTCACCCGCAGCCGCCTTGGGCTCAGCGGCAGACGCCCACTCGGCGGCCTGTATGGTTCCATCCGAGACGAGCAGGACCTCGGGGCCGCTCTTCGCAATGTGCAGGCAGGAGAGGCCAGACTCGTACTCGCAGGCCGGCGCGCCGGCCAGACCCGCGAAGGCCACGAAGCCGGCCGCCGAGAAGGAGACAACCCTGTTCTGCTCCCCCCGGTCAGCGGCTCCGCTCCGCAGGAATGGCAAGCACAGTAGCGCCGCCGCGCCGCAGGCAGCGAAGGTCGCGGTCGATCCGATCAGCGGCAGCGTCACGAACCCGGCGAGGATGGCACCGAAGATCGCGCCCACGGATCCGGCGGCCAGAACGATCCCCAGCGACGAGCCCTCGCGGCCCGGTCGCGCTTCGATGGCCAGCTTGGCCAGCAGAGGCGACGGCAGTGTCACGAAGACCGAAGCCGGAAAGAAGACGAGGATCACGGTCAGCAGCATGCCGCCGGTGCCACGCGCACCCCAGGCATGCAGCAGCCCGAGCAATGTCGGCGAGACCGCCATGAGCACCGCCGTCGCCACCAGCGCGTTTCGGACGTTGCCGAGCGCCATCGCGCGCGGGCGTTCGGCGATGAAGCCCCCCAGAGCGCTGCCGAGCGAGAAGCCTCCAAGGACGGTTGCGATGACGCTGGTCCAGGTCAGCAGCGAGGTGCCGAAGAAGGGCGCGAGCACGCGGCCTGCGGCGATTTCATAAGTCAGCCCCACCGCCGAGAGCAGCAGGATGAGGGCAATGGTAATGGAGAACCGAATAGTGCGTTCCTTTGCGTTCAGCGGATCATTCCCCGCTCACAGCCCTATCAAGGGATTTCTTGTCCCACACGCAGGGAAAGCTGCCGGTGAAGTTGGCGTCGAGCACGCTGCCTTCCGATCCGACGAGAATGTAGAGCAGCTCATCCGTCTCCGGATTGGTCACCCCCACGACGAAATCGCCATCAACCTCGGCGATGAGCTCGGCCTGCACGATGGAGAGGCCGCGCCAGCTTGTCGGCAGAAGGCCCCAGGGTTTGCCGACGTCTTCGACTGTGAAGTAGCCCGCCGCGCCGACGGCGGTGACGCGGGCGATCTTGGCGTCAATGATGCCATGGCCCTCGGAGTGAGCCCAGCCTTGGCCGGAAGCGGCCGTGAAGATGAGCAGCGCCGCTGCGAAATTCTTGAGCATGAGAGTGTCCCTGGAAAAGCGAACGCCGGGGAGCGTGGGCCCCCCGGCGCGATGCGATCAGCTTTCGTCTTTGAGCTCTTGGTATTCGCCGCGCAGCTGCAGCGTCACCGTGACGTCAGCGTTGTCGCGGTTTCGCCAGAACCAGCCATGATCGCCGTCGAAGGCCGCGTCAAAGCTGCCCTCGGAGCCGGTCGAGCCGCGGCCCTTCTCATAGGTGACGTTGTTGCCGCCGCCATGACCATGCATGTCGTAGTTCACCCGGCCGCCGGTCACGGTCATGCTGTAGAAGGCGGTCTGCCCTTCGGTCATGACCATTTTCCATTCTGCGGACTCGCCGGGCTCGAGCGTGAATTTGACCTCGTCGCGCCAGGCCTCGGCTTCCTGCGCATGGGCGCTGCCGACGAAGAGGCCGAGGATGTCCTGCATCAGGCTCGACTGGTCTTCGGCCTCGGCGTCCATCTGCATGTCCATTTCGCGCTCTTCGGCGAGCTGGGTCTTGATCTCGCCCATCTCTGTGAGGCCAAGCACCCCGCCGATGCGCGTGGGGTCGATGCCGTATTCGGCCGGAAGCACCACGGTCACCAGGATGGCTGCCGCGGCGCCCGCCGCGATGATGGTGGACTTCAGCAGCTGTGCCGAGCTCGGCAGCTCTTCGGCGGTCGGTTTTTGCGTATTGTACATTGGAAACTCCTTTGAAATCAGGCGGCGACGAAGAGGCCGGTGAGCTGGTAGCCCATGAGGATGAAGCCCATGGACATCATGACGACGTTGGCGGTGTAGGCATGGCGCCAGAAGCCCGTCTGGCGGCGCCACCAGCCCATGGCGATGAGGATCACCGACAAGGCGAGGATCTGCCCGAGCTCGACGCCGACGTTGAAGGCAAGCAGGTTGGGCACCAGCCCCTCGGAGGCGATGTCATAGTCGAGGATCTTCGTGGCGAGGCCGAGCCCGTGGAAGAAGCCGAAGATCAGCGTCGCGAGCTTGGTATTGGGTTGGAACCCGAACCAGCGCTGGTAGGCGCCGAGGTTGTCGAGCGCCTTATAAACCACCGACAGGCCGATGATGGCGTCGATGAGGTAGGCGTTGACGTTCCAGCCGAAGTAGACGCCCAGAAGCATGGTCGTCGAATGGCCAATGGCGAAGAGGCTCACGTAGATAGCGACGTGCTGCATCCGGTATAGGAAGAAGACGACGCCGAGGAGGAACAGGATGTGGTCGTATCCCGTGACCATGTGCTTGGCCCCGAGATAGGCGAAGGGGATGAGGTTCACCCCCCAGATTTCCTGGATATAGCCCGCGTCACCGGCGGTGACATTGTGGGCGGCGGCCTGCGAGGCGCAAAGCGCGAGCAGGGCAAGACAGGTCAGGAGCAGCGGCCTGCGCAAAGTGGCAGGGCGCGCGTCCCGATGGACTGCGGTCATGGTAGTCTCCGATTGTAGCGATTGATCAGGTGTGGGCCGCCGCAAGGGCGGCAGGCGATCAAGCGCGCGGAGGCCTTTCGTGAAGATAGACTGGACCCGCGGCCCAGCTTGGAAGCGCAGGCGCCTCCGCCTCGGCCACCATCGCATCGACCTCAACAGAGGGCGAGCGCATGAGCATGGCCGGGCTGTGGTCGTGGTCGGCGACGTCATGGCTGTGTCCATGCATCGCCCAGGCGATGTCTTCCTCGAGCCCGTGGCTGTGGCCATGGGTCTCGATCATCTCGGCATGGTCCTGCAGGACCGTCAGGATGTTCGGGACATGGGAGGTGACGGGCTGCAGCGACCAGATCGCGAAGCACAGGCAAAGCAGCGCGGCCAGGCTGGCCCGCACCCATTCCGTGCAACTTATCCGTCGTCTCGCCTGCATCACGTCCCTGCTCGGGGTCACTTTCGACCTTCTTGTCTTATCCCCCATGGGGGGTTAACAAATGAGTATGACAAAACCGCATCGCCATGCAAGCCACCCCAAGCTCGTGACCCGGCTGAAACGCGCCGAGGGGCATCTGCGCTCGGTCATCGCGATGATCGAGGAGGGACGTCCCTGCCTCGATGTCGCGACGCAGCTGCAGGCCGTGGAGAGCGCCGTCCGCAATGCGAAGCAGGCACTGATCCACGATCATGTGGACCATTGCCTCGATGCGGAGGGCTCCGAGCACGACCGGGCCGAGCTGAAGGCCATCACCCGCTTCCTTTGAGGTCCCCATGCTGGACATCCTGAAAGACCGCACCTACCGGCATCTCTTCCTCGCACAGGTGGTGGCCCTTTTGGGCACCGGGCTTGCCACCGTGGCCCTTGGGCTGCTGGCTTACGATCTCGCCGGCGACAGCGCGGCCATGGTGCTGGGCACGGTCTTCACTATCAAGATGGTGGCCTATGTCGGGATCGCGCCCATCGCCGGGGCTTTCGCGGACCGGGTGAACCGCCGCGCGCTGCTGGTGGCGCTCGATCTCGTGCGCGCTGCCTGTGCGCTGGCGCTACCCTTCGTCACCGAGGTCTGGGAGGTCTACGTGCTGATCTTCCTGCTGCAATCGGCCTCGGCCGCCTTCACCCCCACGTTCCAGGCGACGATCCCCGACGTGCTGCCCGAGGAGGCGCGCTACACCCGTGCCCTCTCGCTCTCGCGCCTCGCCTATGACCTCGAGAACATCGTCAGCCCGACGCTTGCCGCGTTGCTGCTGGCGGTGATGAGCTACAACACGCTGTTCCTCGGCACCGTCACAGGCTTCGTCGCTTCGGCGCTGCTGGTGGTCTCGGTGCTGCTGCCGAGCCCCAAGGCCTCCGAGCCGCGCGGCATTTACGACCGCACGACCCGCGGCATCCGCATCTACCTCGCCACGCCGCGCCTGCGCGGGCTGCTGGCGCTGAACCTCGCGGTCGCGGCGGCAGGGGCGATGGTGCTGGTGAACTCGGTGGCGTTGGTGCGCGGCACGCTCGGCCTTTCGGAGAGCGCACTGGCCTGGACGATGTTCGCCTTCGGCGCGGGGTCGATGGCCGCGGCGCTGCTGCTGCCGCGACTGCTCGACCGCCTGCCGGACCGCCCGGTCATGATTGTGGGGGCTGGGCTGATGGTGATGACGCTGCTCGGGCTGGCAACTGCCATCCTTGCCTCCGGCCTGCACTGGGGCGTGCTGCTGCTGGCGTGGCTGCTGGTCGGCTTCGGCTATTCCGCAGTGCAGACCCCCTCCGGCCGACTGCTACGCCGCTCGGCCCACCCCGAGGATCGCCCGGCGCTCTTTGCCGCGCAATTCGCCCTGAGCCACGCCTGCTGGCTGCTGTGCTATCCCCTCTCAGGCTGGCTGATGACCCGCTTCGGCGCGGTGCCCGCGCTGCTCGTCCTCGCGCTGCTGGCGGGGGCCGGGATCCTGCTCGCCCTGCGGCTCTGGCCGGCGGGCGATCCGACCGAGGTCGCGCACAGCCACGACAACCTGTCGCCCGATCACCCGCATCTGCGGGACGGGCACCACCACAGCCACGCGCTGGTGATCGACGACGCACACCCCCGCTGGGCGACGCGGTTCTGAGCGGCGCGGAGGTCAGGCGTGGTCGGCGGAGCGCCTCCCGAAGCTGCGTGACAGCATGAGAGCGGCCGCGATCACCGTCGCCGCGATCAGCCCGTAGTCCTGCGGCACCCCGAGCAGTAGCGCCGCGCTGCCGCCGACTCCGCCCCAAAGGAACGGGACCACCAGAAGGCAGCCAACGCCCCGGCCCGACATGAGCATCAGCGCACCGAGCGTGAAGATCACCGTCGGACAGGGCGCGATGCCGAAAATCGGCATCTCGGGATAGCTGTGTCCGAAAGCCCAGCCGACCAGCGGGTAGAGGACGAGCCCATAGACCATGATGACAAGCGCCAGGGCGGTCCGTAGGTCACACCGCGCGCTGATGCGGACGTCGGTCGTGATCGCGAAGGCGATCAGCAAGGCTCCCTCGAGGACGAAGCCCAGGGCAAAGCCCCGTGCCGCCGGGTTGATCTGCGCGAAATAGGCCCACTGATACCCCGCCCCGCAGACGATCCACATCACCCCGAGCAGCGCCAGCACAACCCGGGGCGCGCGACCCGTGCCGCGCAGGCAGAGGACAAGCATGATGAGCCCTGCGGGATAGGCGAGCAGCCAGTAGGGCCATGCCGCCGTGTTCCAGGCGGCGAAGATCGCGAAGAACTCTTCCCTCGAAAACGGCATCGCACTTCTCCCAGGCGAGCCTGCTGCGCCCTCCGAAGAGGCTCCCATGCGGGAGGATCTCGGTCAATGCTGCATGCGCAAAAGGAATTTCGACTTTCTTCGACCTGAATGGCGTGAAAGGGCTCGGTGCAGCCATGCGGCGATGCAGGCTTTCCGCATGGCTTTGACCCTCACAAGCGCGTGTCCGTCATCAAATAATTTGGGACCCAGAATGCTCTGCTGGTCAGGAGAGTCTGGCTCGTTCAGTTCGAGGTTAGGCCGCCTGGGTTCGGTGTAACCGGTGTTCTGGCCCCACCTACCGCGCGGCTTCCTGATCTGAGATCGGCTCTTTCGAAGTGGATCAGGAAGGAGTTTCTCCATGGATGCCACATTGAAGGCTCTCACGGACGATGAAGGACGTCGGCGCAACCGCAAATGGCCTGATGCGGTGAAGGCGCGGAACTGTTTCGACAAACATTTCGGGAAGGCTCTGGAAATACAAGGCGAAAACCCGCCTCTCTGCGAAGATGCGTGCTGCGCCAGTGACGCCTCGTCCCTGCTTCGGACGGCGCTAGAATGATTTTTGGCGCAGACGGGGTGCGGAACGAGGCTCCGGGCCGGAGCTTGCAGTGCGTGGGAGACACACCATCGGGCGGCCTGCGGCATTCCAAAATCCGCCCATGCTGCGCTCTGCGCCTGCATGCTTTGCGGCGAGGCGAACGAAGAAAGTTCACCCCCGCAGCGGGCGCTTCGACAGAAGGCCGCTGCGAAGGACTTACGATTTTGCCTTCGTGTTCGGCGCTCTTTCGAGAAGCCCAAGGCTCAGAAGGGTCTGGATGGACCGGTAGAACGTCGGTTGAGGGATCGCGCCAACCAATGGATGTCGTCGAAGGCCCTCGGATTTCACGGTGTTGCCGGTGCACTGGGACAGGGCGTGGGCAGCAAGCAAGACATCTCGCCCTGTTCTCCTCAGTCCGTCAATGCCCACGTCGATCTCAAGAACGCGCAGCATATCTCACAATTCGAGTATCGCGCGAAGCTTCTGGTCCTTTGTGGAACGCGGCTTGGGTTCAAATTGTGGCATCTAGATCAAATAATTGGAAGAATGCTGCGCCAAACTTATCACTTTGAGAACTTCTTGTCGCCTTGATTGAGATATGCTACGCTCCGATTGGCTTTTTCCGTGAGTGGTGTAGCCGTCTTCTATTTGAGCAGCTTCTTCCCTGGTGGTGAGTGCCGCCAGGGAAATTTCTCAACGACCCGCCTGAGCTTGCAAAAAGGACGAGGCGGAGGCTGAGAGACCGGCGTGCGCTGCTGGTTCTCCATTCCTTCATCAAACTAGTCCTCCTGTGCGGCGCTAAGGAGGACATGGGTCCAGGCAGTCATTTGCTCGGGCGTGACCTCTCGATGAAAGGTGCCCCGCAGTACCGCAAGCATGCGCTCGCACATCAGGGAGCCAAAGCCGGCCTCCCCCTCACTGGGTGTTGCCCCGAAGCTCCCACCCTCTTGCCACGTGATTTCGAAACGGGGTCCGTCGATCTTGGACGTCGCCTGCAGTGTGCCGTCTTTCTGGCCGAGGGCGCCGTATTTCACCGAGTTGGTGCAAAGCTCGTAGAACACGAAGGCAAGAGGGGTCAGGGCCCTGTCGGACAGAGGGATGTCATCGCCCTCGAGAACCACGAGGTCTGCCTGGAATAGCCGGATGATGTCCCGTAGCAGTTCGCTTAGCGAAACGCCGGACCGCATGGGCGCAAGGGGATCGGTGACTGCGAGCGATTGTGCGGAGGAGGGTCCGCGCTCGAGGCAATATCGGGGTGGGTTCGGGTGTCGAGGCAGCTTTGCCTCTCTCAATCCACCTGATACTTGGAACTCAATGCTCACCGCACACATTTCCTTTCTAGATGGGAGCGGCAAAAAAGGCGTGGCTCCCGCAACGATAAGCGGAGAGAGACATTGCGTATTCCTAAATCCCGTGATCTCGCAGGTCGCTCGCATCTGCGTTGTCTCCTCCGCGACTGTGTCATCACGCATCCGGACG
>NZ_JAAGOU010000055.1:0-10721 GCF_010500775.1 Salipiger sp. PrR002 | reverse complement strand
GCCGAACGCGCCGATCCTCGCGCTTGGCGATCTGGTCTACAGTTCGGGCAAGCAGGTGGAGTTCTCCGACTGTTTCGACCCGCTCTGGAAGGACAATCGCGCACGCACGCTCCCCATGCCGGGCAACCACGAGTACAAAACGCCCGATGCCTTTGGATACTATCAGTATTGGGGCGAGCGCGCGGGTCCGGATGATCTGGGCTACTACGCCACGCACCACGGCACCTGGCTGATCCTCTCGCTGAACAGCGAAACCGACGCCAGCCCCGGATCGCCGCAGTCGCTTTGGCTGAACAAGACCTTGGCTGCGTCCCCCGAGGCCTGTGTTCTCGCCTTCTATCACCGGCCTGCATATTCGCTGATGGAGCGGAGCGGGCGCGACAACGCCGTCGCGCTGTTCAAGCAACTGGAGCAGGCCGGGGCGAGCGCCGTGCTCAACGGGCACAACCATTTCTACGAACGCACCCAGCCGCTCGGCGCAGACGGTACGCCGGACGCAGAAAACGGGACCGTGGCCTTTACCGTCGGCACCGGTGGCGAGACGTCGCGCGAGATGCCGACGCTGGATACCACCGCCAAGGCCATTTTCGGCCATCTGGGTGTCCTGCGCCTCGAACTCGGACAACATGATTTCCAGTGGGGGTTCGTGGACGCTGAAAGCGGCGAAACGCTGGATGCCGGGCAAGCTCCATGCAATCCCCGCCCATCATGACCGGGAGGGCCTGCGAGCACGCTCAACGTCCTCCCCTCCTTCATGGAAAATACGCTCCTGCAGCGAACGGCAGGAGCGCACGCGCATTGGTCAGTTTGCGCTACCGCTCGACTTTGAGGCACCGGGCCCAAAGCGCTCTTGGCGGGCCGGACGCCCATTTGGTCCGTGTCTGACCGAGGCAGTCCTGCTCAGCCTTTCGAGCGCACCTTCGAACAGGGCCATGGAACAGCGCCAGACATCGCGCGTTGTCGATGATGGGTCGCATGGAGGGCCGGCGGCGTGCCGGACCCGGGAGGAGGCGGCTCTCAGCGAAAGTGCCTCTATGAGTGTATATTTGCATGGGCTGTCCACGGCCCTTCCCGAACATTGCCTGCGCCAAGACGAGATCAGGGATCGCGCAGCCTCCATTTTCGGGCGAAAGTATCCGGATTTTCAGCGTCTTTCGAAAAGCTTCGACACCGCCGGGATCGACACGCGCCATTCGGTGGTGCCGCTCTCTTGGTTCTCGGACCCGCATGGCTGGTCCGATCGGGCCGAGGCCTTCGCAACCGGCGCAAGGGCGCTCTTTGTCGATGCCGCTCGCGCGGCGCTGGCGGACGCGGACTGGGAGAGCTCGGAGGTCGATGTCGTCGTGACCGTCTGCTCGACCGGCATCACGACGCCGTCGCTCGAGGCGCAGGCGCTCGTCGAGATGGGCTTTCGCGAAGATGTTCTGCGGGTGCCAGTCTTCGGTCTTGGTTGCGCCGGAGGCGTGTCCGGGATGGCGACGGCCGAGCTTCTTGCAGCGGGTCGGCCCGGATCGAGGGTGCTGCTCGTCGTGGTCGAGACCTGCTCGCTCGCTTTCCGCGCAGACCGTCTGCAGAAGGCGGACATCATCGCGGCGGTGCTCTTCGGCGACGGCGCTGCGGGAGCCTGTCTCTCGACCGAGACGCCCCGGTCGGAACAGAGGGTCACGCTCGGCACCGGACACCAGAAGACCTGGCCGGACACGCTCGGGATCATGGGCTGGGACGTGGACGAGACCGGGTTCGGGGTCGTCTTCGACCGATCGATCCCCGATTTCGTCACGCAGGAATTCGGCACCGCGGCGCAGGGGGCGCTGCGGGCGGCAAACCTCGACGACACGCGGATCGACCGCTTCGTCTGCCACCCCGGAGGCGCCAAGGTCGTCGAGGCGCTCGAAGGCGCGCTGCACCTCAATCAGGGCTCGCTCGACGCCGAGCGCGAAATCCTGCGCCGCGCCGGCAACATGTCCGCGCCGACGGTCATGTTCGTGCTGAAATCGGTGCTGGGCTCGGGCCGGACGGGGCAGATGATGGCCTGCGCCCTGGGGCCGGGCTTCACCGCCTCCTTCCTGCCATTCACCGTTGACGCCATGGCCGCGTGATGGAGGTCGGAACGGCGCTTTTCCTCGGCTTCATAGTGCTGCAGAGGCTTGGCGAGCTCGCGCTCGCGCGCCTCAACACCGCGCGCCTCCTGGCCCGCGGCGCGCATGAGGTCGGCCGGGAGCATTACCCGGTGATGGTCCTCATGCATGCGGCCTGGCTGTTCTGCCTTGTCGTCTTCGGCCATGACCGGAGCCTGTCTTACGGTTGGCTCTGTATCTTCGTCGTCCTTCAGGCCCTTAGGGTCTGGATCCTCGCCAGCCTCGGGGCGCGGTGGACGACACGTATCATCGTGATCGAAGAGCCGCTGATCGAGCGGGGGCCGTTTCGATATGTCGCGCACCCGAATTACATGCTCGTCGTGGCGGAAATAATTGCCGCTCCGATGGTACTCGGACTGAGCTGGGTTGCAGCGCTCTTCACGCTGCTCAACGCCGCGATGCTGACTTGGCGCATCGGTGTCGAGAACCGAGCACTCGCTCCGCTGCGGAAGGGTGCCGGGTAATCGAAGCGAACGACCGACAAGTCCGCCATCATGCCTGTCATGGTTCAGAAGGTGGTGCCGCGCCGCTGCAAACCCGCGCAGAGCCCTTTTGACCCATTCGAGATAGTGAGAGCCGGGACAGATTTGGCAACCATTCGCCTGGCGACACTTGCACGGCGAAGCTGACTTCCCTTTGACCCAAGGTTGACAGGACGCGGGCCCGGAGTCAGCCGCCCACGCCTCCACGCGGGTCGTCGCCGCCCGAGCACGGCGGGCGCGTTGCTCCAAGGGACAGGAACACCGGGACCAGCACCAGCAAGATCAGGATCCGGGCAAAGTGATGGGCGGCCACGAAGGCAGGGTCATACCCGAGCGCGAGCCCGATGGCCGCCATAGCCTCGACCCCACCGGGCGCGTAGGCGATCAGGATTTGACCCAGCGGGAACCCCGTCAGCGCCTGCGTGATCAGCGCGAAGACCACTGCCATCCCGAGCGCCATGCCGACCACGACGATCCCGGCCCCCGCGAGCCGTGCCGCGGAGCGAAGATCGACCTTGCTGATCCGCGTGCCGAGCACCGCACCGGTCGTCGTGAAGCCGAGGAAGATCATCCACGCGGGTGCCGCGCCGTGCAGCAGGTCCGCACCGTGGGCAATGCCGCTCAGCAGGATTCCTGTCAGAAGGCAGGCCGCCGAGATACCGTGTCTTCCGGCGAAGCGCCCCAGCGGCAACCCGATGGCCAGCAGCACAGCCAGCGCCGGCAGCGGCATCGGCAGTCGCGCGCCCGTCGCCGCGCCGCTGTCCGGAGCGCCCAACACGGCGGCGAGCGGCGGCACCAGCGTGACGAGGATGATCAGCCGCATCAGCTGCAGGATCATCACCGCCGAGGCATCCCCCTTGCCCTCGATCGCGATCGCGACCGCGTTCGACATGGTGCCGGGAGAGCTGGCCAGAACCGCGGTCTGCCATTCCAAACCGAAAGCCCGCGAGAGTAGCAGGCTGCTCGCCGCCAGCGTGGCAACCAGCGCCACCGCGAGGCCTATCAGGCTCACCGACCAGCCCGGAAGGTGCGGCACCACCGAGGAGTCGATGCCAGCTCCAAGCGAAATGCCGATAACGAGAAACGCCAGATCGCGCGCGACCAGAGGCACGGCGACCGACTGGCCAAGAGCCGCCATCAGCGCCACCGCCAGCATGGCGCCAACCAGCGCCCCCGCCGGAATGCCGAGAAGGGCGGCAAGGGCCGCCCCTCCGAGGGCAGCGAGGCCCGTGAGCCCCGCCGCTTTCAAATCCTGTGACACCTGCATGGCGACCCTTAGTGTGTTTCGGCTTCACGCACTGCAATGGCACGCGCGCGGCGTCCGAGCCAGATCGGCAAGATCACGACGAGGAGTGCAAGCGCGTAGAGCAGCAGGCTCTTCCAGTTCGATACGAGGATGCTCCAGTCCCCACCCGAGATCGACAACGCGCGGCGCAGGTTGTCCTCGAAGAGCCCGCCCAGCACGAAGCCGAGGATGATCGGCGCCAGCGAGAAATCGAGCTTGCGCAGGAACCAGCCGAAGACGCCGAGCCCGGTGATCATGAACAGGTCATGCGGGTTGCCGACGATCGTGTAGATACCGATGAAGGCAAGGATCGCGATCAGCGGCGTCAGGTAGTGCTGCGGGATCGTCAGCATGCGGGCGAAGACCCCGACCAGCGGCAGGTTGATCACCAGCAGCGCGACGTTGCCGATGTACATCGAGGCGACGAGACCCCACGCCACCTCGGGGCGCTGCGCGAACATCATCGGGCCGGGCTGGATGTTGAACATCAGCAGCGCGCCGAGCAGGATCGCCGTGGTGCCCGAGCCGGGGATGCCCAGCGTCAGCATCGGCACCATCGAGCCGCCAGCCGCCGCGTTGTTCGCCGCTTCGGGGGCCGCGAGACCACGGGGGTCGCCGGTTCCGAAGGTGCCATCCTTGTCGCTGATGCGCTTTTAGGTGCCGTAGGCCACTGCCGAGGCCACCGAGGCGCCGGTGCCGGGCAGGATGCCGATGAAGAAACCGATCACCGATGAACGGGCGATGGTCCACTTGGTCGCCGCGAGATCGGCCATGCGCACGAAGCTCTTGTCCACGGGCAGCGACTTCAGCGTGCCGCGGGCCTGATGCTCGACGAGGGTCAGCAGCTCTGCCATGCCGAAGAGGCCGACGACGACGATCAGGAAGTCGATCCCGGCCAGGATGTCCGGCAGGCCGAAGGTGTAGCGCGGCACACCGGTGTTGGCGTCGATGCCGATGGTCGCCAGCATCAGGCCGATGGTCGCGCCAAGCAGCGTCTTGACGGTGCTCTTGCCGACCAGCGAGGCGAGAGATGCGAAGGCGAAGACCATAAGCGCCACGTAATCCGCCGGGCCGAAAGTCACGGCAAAGCCCGCGAGCGCCGGAGCGAAGAGCGACATCAGGATCACCGCGAAAGTACCGCCTGCGAAGGAGGCCACTGCCGAGAGCGACAACGCCCGGCCGGCCTGTCCGGCGCGCGCCATGGGATTGCCGTCGAGCGTGGTCATGACCGCGCCAGCATCGCCCGGCACATTGAGCAGGATTGAGGAGATGCGGCCGCCGTATTCGGCGCCGTAGTAGATACCGGCGAGCAGGATCAGCGCCGACTCCGGCTGGAAACCGAGCCCATAGGCGATGGGCAGAAGGATCGCGACGCCGTTGATCGGCCCGAGACCGGGCAACGCACCGATCAGTGTGCCGACGAAACAGCCGACCATCACCAGCATGAGGTTGAACGGGTCGAGCGCGACTGCGAAGCCGGTCGCGAGACCGGACAGAACCGTATCCATCAGCTCTCTCCTTGCTGGTGGGTCGTAAGCGTTGCATCTGACCCCGTGATTGCCAGCTAAACCAATCTGCCTCTCATCAGCTAGTCTGCAGCCGAACTTTAAGTCGGAGGCGACAATGGCGGAACATGAAGTCTGGGGGTTCAAGATCCGGACCTCCCCGTCGGGCAGAAGAATTTGGCCGACAGAACTCAAACGCGAGGCGACTAGGCGTCTTCGGGAAGGCGGACTGTCGCCCGGAGAAATCGCTGCCGAGTTGGATGCCCATGAGTCTCTGGTGAGGAAGTGGTGGGGCGCCGACAGGAGCGAGCGCGGACAGCAAAGTTCAGTGGAAGGGCCCGCCTTCGCGCAGGTGTCAGTGGAGGCCCCAATCGCTCCGCCGGCGCCCTCACAGGCCAGCGGCGTCAATGGAGCAGCACATACTGCTCTGCTATACGTAGGATCGATCTGCCTGCAGTTTCCTTTGTCCATCGACGAAGCGGATTTGCTCAAACTGATCCGTGTTGCGGGGCAGTGTCAGTGATCGCGCCGTCCAGCAGCTATCGCATCTACCTGGCCACTCAGCCTGTTGACTTCCGAAAGGGGATGGACGGTTTGGCCAATTACGTCATGACCAATTTCGATCTGGATCCCTTTTGTGGTGCGTTCTTCGTCTTTCGCTCGAAGCGGCGTGACAAGATCAAGGTTCTGATGTGGGACGGCACCGGCTTGGTGATGATCTACAAGCGCATCGAAGGCGCGGGCTTCGTCTGGCCCAAACTTTCCGAAGGAACGATGACCCTGACGAAGGCACAGTTCGAAGCGCTTTTCGAAGGGATCGACTGGCGTCGCGTCGTTTCGGCTGCGTATCATCGGCCCGCCATTCTCCCCAACTCAAAAAATAAGGCATAGTGAAATGGCGACGATACCCTTCATTCACAGCACATTCTTCCCAGCCGAGCAGACCGCCGATTATCTTGAAAAGCGCCTCATCAAGAACCTGCGCACATTGCGTGGTCGCGTGGTCGATCACTACCGTTGTGGAGGCGAACTACCTGAAGACGAAACCGACGCATCGCTTGAGGCAAGGATCACCTATCACGACAAGATTAAGGTCCAGAATCGCGTCAAGAAACTCGTCAAGCGCCGCCAAGAAATGTCCGGGATGCGCCACTTGACCTCGGATGATCGCGACCGACTGACTGCATTAGCTGGCGGCGTTCGGCTTGCTGAGGTACCGACGGAGCACAGAGCCGATGAGATCGCGGCAGCGCTTCATGAAGAAATGCCTTGGATGGGACCTGCGACGGAATATGTCTGGAGGGCCATGCGAAGGTCGGTTCGAGAAGGCGATAAGGGACTCCGCCTGCCGCCCATCTTGCTCAATGGTCCGCCCGGGATCGGCAAGAGCTTCTGGGCGCGGCGGCTTGGTAGCATCTTGACCGTGCCAACGACCGTCATCGAAGCGACCAATGAAAACGCCTCATTCGGTATTGTCGGCTCTCAGCGCGGCTGGGGTGGCGCAGCCCCTGGGCGCCTCATTTCAACAATCCTCATGGAGCGGGTCGGCAATCCGGTTGTTGTTGTTGATGAGGTAGAGAAGTCCGGAACGGCGAAGTCCATGTCGGGCCGCGCTTTCGGGCTATCGGAGGCGCTGCTGCCGCTTCTGGAGCCGATGACAGCCCGAAGCTGGAGCTGCCCGTTTTATCAGGTGAAGTTTGACATGAGCTGGGTCATCTGGGTGCTGACATCCAACAACTGCCGCGCGTTGCCCGAGCCGCTTCTGAGCAGATGCCCCCCGTTAACCATGCGAGCGTTGACGACAGACGAACTGGTGACGTTCATTTGGCGCGAGGGGCGTAATCAGGGCACGAGCGACGTGGCCTTGGATGCCGCCGTCGAGGCTTTCATACGCTCGGACCAGAAGGGCCAACCAAGTCTGAGAACCGCCACACGGGTATTACAGAGAGCTGCCGATCTCGAAAGTCACCCTACTCGGCACTGAAGCGATGTCATGTAACCAGCAGCTGAAGGAAATGGCTTTGTCGTTTGGCTAGAGGGTGCCTGCAAAGCGTGTTCGTCGGCGGCGCGCAGTTTGCTGCCAGTCATCACGCCGCCCTAGGAGGTCAGGACAGCGCAGTTGCGGACTTTGCTCAGCTTGTCTCGGAACCGGAAAGCTGCCGTTCAGGCGGGGCGCAGCGATCGGCCCCTCCGAGCCCAAAGTACAAAATGCTGCGTACTAGACTAACTAAGAAAACGCCGACGAAACGGACATTCAACGAAATTACTCAGGGCGTGGATAAAGCCCACGCCCTCGGCATCTCATCGCGAATCAGCGCTCTCGTCTAACGCGGAAGTCACGGCCCGAAATTTTTCACCTAGAAGCTCTTTATCAAGAATCTCAGAGCCTAGAGAGTTACCGGTGAGAAGCTCGTTATATATGCTGCAAGCATTTTCCAGCATTACCCGACAGCTAAATGCCTCACCTAATTGGTGTAGAGATGCGGCGAAATTTTCCATAACCCGAATGCGCTCAACGATTGCACCTTGAGATTCGAGTCCAGAGAGCGCCTCCTTATATGTCGCGATTACTTCTTCAGCAGCACAAGCAGCGCCATTCCAACTCGACAGAATTGTGAGCGCATTCGCGAGATTATTCTGCGTCATCGCCCAGCTGATGGGCGCATCGTTCTGACACCTCCCATCGAGAGAGTTTTTATATGCGGCAATGGCGTCACGCATTAGATCGGCATCATTCTCAATTTCAGCGATCGCGGATAAAGCGTCTCCGAGGCTGCTCTGGGTCGCCGCCCACTCAAGAGGCACTCGTTCGCGTGTTCGCTCCTTCAAAGCATTCAAATATGCCTGCTTTGCCTGTTGCAGAAGTTGCACATCACAGTTAACTTCGCCTAACGCGCAAAGAGCATCTCCCAAATTATTGTTTGTCTCCGCCCATTCTAGAGGAACCTTGTTTCGAGGGCGCTCCTGGAGAGCGTTTCGATACGCTTCGATTGACCTCGCGTACTCCTCTGAATCGTTGTTGTTCTGGCCTAACGACCAGAACGCGGCGCCCAAATTATTCTGAACGCGCGCCCACTCCAAGGGAGCGCGCTCCTTAGTCCAGACTTCGAGCGCCAAGTGATAGGCGCAAACAGCTTCATCAAAGTGATCCGTCGATCCGGTCCTTTCGGCTAAAGCAGCAAGTACGGTTCCAAGAGAATTTTGCGTTCTTGCCCACTCGAATGGTGCCCGGTTTCGGGACCTTTCATTTAGTGCTGCGCGATACGAACCTACAGCCTGATTAAAAAGGTCGGTATCACCGGTGCGCTCACCGACTGTGGCCAAAACGTCTCCCAAGTTGTTTTGCGTGTGGGCCCATTCAAGCGGAACTTGCCAGCGATGTCGTACCTCAAGTGAAGCTCGATACCTGGTCACAGCTTCTTGCAAGCGACTCACGCTTCGATCGCGCTGACCTAAAGCCGATAATGCATCACCTAGGTGGTGCTCGACTTCGGCCCATCTAAGCGGAGCCTCCTTTCGGTCGTGAAGTTCAAGACCACGCTTAAAGACGTCTACCGCCTGTTCCAACCGGGCTGTGTCCGCTTCTCGCCTTCCCAGCACAACAAGTGCTCGGCCAAGGTTGATAAGAGTGGCCCCTTGGCTAGCATTCTCGGATGCTTGAAGCTTCAGAACTTCCTCGTACTCCAGGATTGCGTCGGCGAGAGAGCCATTTTTGCCGAACTCGTCACCTTCCCTAAACAAAGCGCCCGCGGCGTTCGAAAGGTACTTCGCTACTCTCAGGCGGTCTGTTGGATCGGGAAGAATAGCGACAGCATCACGGAAGTGTCGCGCTGCGTCTGAATATCTCAGCCGAGCGAGCGCTAGCTCTCCCATCTCAGCTTCCGCTTCAGCTGCTTCCAGCCGCCAGTTGTCGCCTCTAGAAATGTTTTTCGCCGCTTCTTCGTCAGCCTTTTGAGCCGCACGAAGCTTCAAGTCTCTCTTCTTTCGCAGAAGCATTTCGCTTTTGGCATCATCGCCGGCTGCCAAAGCAGCCTCTAGATCTGCGTCGACTTGGCTTATATTCCAATCGGTCGCAAGTATTCTATCGTAATGACGCCTAACGAGGGATTCTCTTTCGCTTACGAGCTCGATAACTTTGGTGGATAAGTTCTCTGTTGTTAAGTCGTCCGCGTACGGCTCGATGGCCTTCAGCACCGCTCTCAGTATGCCTTCTTTCGTGCCCAACCTTTCACTCAACTCTGCAATAGTCTTTTGTTGCTCGACGGTTTGCCTCTCAAGCGGTCCAACAACTGCCGATATCATCACTGAGAATTGCTCTGGATGAATGCCCACTATGTCCCGGCCAGCCGAGAAGCCGCCGTGCGACGCATTGCTTGTGACCTCTTTCATGTCTCCCGCTTCGGTGCAGGTGGCGGGTAGCTAAGATTGATGTCGCGCCCAGCTGCTATTCCGCCGTGGGTGGCGATTACGTTGGTTCTCGCTTCGACCGCTGCGCCAACACCTTGTTCGTCCAATGCACGTCGCAGCTTATGCGAAAGTTCGAGAAGTTCGTGCTTCTTCTCGTCCGACTGGTCATCAATCAGTTCAGCCAACATCGCAGCTCGCACTGAAGAATCTGGCCGATCCTCGATGCGCTCAACATCAGAACTGCCGAAGTTTAAAAGCCCCTTCAGTCGTTCGTAGACATCTTTGCCAGCGGATCCCAACGCGCTTTTGGCGATCGCACTCGCGGCGGTCGCTATAGTTGCAGCCACTACTGCACCCGTTGTGATAGGCTCAGGCATCGAACGACTCCATCTTCGGGTGCAGGATACCTTGGTTTGCGTTTTTCGCCTAGCGCGTAGCAAGAGTCTTGCGTGGCTACGCCAACCCGACCCAAGTGCCCGTTCAGTTCAACGTCCGCTTATGCCACTCAGCAGCCACCTCAGAGGTGATGGCGAAAGGCAACTCTGTCCGCTGAGCGATCACACCATGCTCTCTGGCCGAAGGTCCGCTTCGCCGCACAGGCAACTCGAGGCCAAGGGCAGCTCAGGGGTGCCTTCGGTCATGCGCGGCTCTAGGATCAGTTGGCAGCAAGGTGCACCTGATCTTGCACGTTGAGTGCAAGCGGCGCGGAGACAAGGCTAACGTCGATGTGCCAGGTAAAGCTCTTGACGTGACATTCGACGGGAAGAACTGCCTCGTGACTGACAACGTCCATGAACTGATCTTCGGTCAGGTCACTGGATGGCTTCAGCACCGCCCGGATTCAGCGCACATGAGCTGACCCCATCGAGTGGTCCGGGTTAAATGCTAATGCATGGTCGGCCTT
>NZ_JAAGOU010000054.1:0-12393 GCF_010500775.1 Salipiger sp. PrR002 | reverse complement strand
CAAAGCCGTGAATCATGCTGTTCCCGCGAAATCAATGCATCCTGAGCCTAGGGGAGGAGTGTGCCCTGTCGCGGATGTGTCCCACTCCTTTGACCTGCGAGTTGCCGCGCATGCAGGCATCTCCAGAAACGGAATGTTTCCGAAAAAACTGAAGGAATTTGCGAGGCCGTCGCCTTTTTGGTCTTCACCCCGACACAGTTCCGCCATGGGTGAGCCCTCTCATCCCTCAAGAGAAGTTGATTTGTCTTGATTTTTCGAGGGGGAACCAAATGGCCAGAAGCATTTCCTTTGTCGTCGAGGGTGACGTCGACACGCTGATCACAATCACCGAACAACCGGATGGCACGCTGAAATTCGAGCTGGAAGCGCTCGGGTCAGGCTTGCTGGGGGATCTCCGCGGCCTGTTCTTTGATCTCGCAGATCCGGTCGACGGCAGCCCGCTCGATTTGTCCACGCTGACCGTCGCGGAGGAGACCCTTCTTGAGGGCGAAATCCAAGACCCTGCCCAGCTGGTCTCGGCCACCGCTTTCGCCGAGGCTGGCGTCGACACGCTCGGCCGCGACGCGAACATCAAGGGAAAGGTTGCCAACGCCTATGGGCGCTATGATGCGGGGATCGCCTTCGGCACGCCCGGCAAGGGCAAGGATGACATCCAGTCGGTGAGTTTCACTCTGTCGACCACGGATGGTCCGCTGTCTCTGGATATGCTGGATCTCACCGATTTCGGGCTCCGCTACACGTCGGTGGGCACGTCCGGCGGGCCGCGGAACGGCTCGGCGAAGATCGGCGACATCTCCAGCGGCGTGGCACGCAATGATGCCTTCGAGGTGGACGAAAACAGCGACGGCACCGTCGATTTGCTGGCCAATGACACCAACGGTGTGCAGGCCGACGGGACGCGCAAGTCGGTGATCTCGGTCACCGACGCGCTTGGCCCGCTGACCGCGACGGCCTCTGGGTTTGCGCGCACTGTGGTGATCGACGGGCTTGAACTGGGCACGCTGTCGGTCAGTGGCGATGGCTTTGCCAGCTTCGTGGCGGATGGGGCGGATGTGGACAAGCTTGGTCACGATGCGATCAAGACGCTGACCTTCACCTACGAGAGCGAGGGAACCGACGGCAGCCTCGCCACGGCTGACGTGACGCTGACGGTAGATGGGCAGAACGACCAGCCGATCGCGCAGGACCTCGCGTTTATGGTGGGTGAGGATGATGCAAGCAGCCCGTTCATACCGTCGCTGAGCGGGGACGGTATCACCGAGGCGTTTGTTGCGAGCGATATCGATATCGGTGACACCCTTACCTACCAAATTATCTCGGCTCCGGTGGACGCCCTTGGTCACCAGTACGGCGAGGTGATCAACAATGGCGACGGCACCTTCACCTTCAATCCGCTGGACAACTTCCAGTTCCTTGAGGAGGGGGAGACCCGCACGGTCACCTTCCAGTATGTGGCGCGCGACGACAGCGGTGTCGGCACCTCACCCACGGGGACCGAGGAAAGCGATACCTCGGTGCCCAGGACCGTGAGCGTGACGGTCCTTGGCGCCTATGATGCGCCCACAGAGACGGCCGAAGACCTGCTCTTTGTCACCGAGGACCAGAGCATGTTCGGCACCGGGGCGGCCATCGTCTTCGACGACCCGCTGCCATTCCTGGGCTTCGACGAATACGCCAGCCTCAACGCGACGATCCTGAATGGCGCGACCTTCTCGGGCGGTGTGCTCGAGGGCATTCTCGGCGGGATCGAGGCGGTGGCGCAGGTGTTTGCCGACATCGGCTGCGGCATCGTCAACTTCTTTGGCGGAGATTGCGACGTCGATGTCGAACTGCCCGATTCCATCTCGACACCCAGCCTTGGCACCACCGGCTATATCGACGCGAAGGTCGGGCTGCAGCCCTACTTCGAGCTGACCACCGGCGATGTCGATGCTTCGGTGCCGGTTTCGGTGGTCTTCACGGCTCCCTATCAGGTTGAAGAGTCGGAGACCTTCACCATCGGCTCGTCCTATTCGGTGGACGGGGCAGAGTTCCAGACCATGAGCCCCAACGTCAGCTTCGGGCTCGACTTCGTCTTCGACATCGCGGCCAGTCTGGGCATCGAGATCGGCGCCTCGACCTTCGGCGCGGCGCAGCTGATCAACCTCTTCTCCTTCGACACGGCGGATATTGCGGGCTTCACGGGCAAGCTCGGCGAGCCCGGGTTCAACATCTTCGACTTCGACGCAGCCGATGATCTGGAGGCCACGATCCCGTTGCCCGCAGGCAGCGAGCTCAGCGTGAACTTCCCGGTGATCGAAACCGACAGCACCGACGCGCCCAATCCTTCCGAGGAGGTGCTGACCAGTTCGGGCGAGGATGACATTGCCGTGCTCGATATCGACATCGACGGTCTGGTCTCCGCGCTGCCCTATGTGCCGCCCTTCGGCGATGAAGACTCCGTGGGCCTTACGATCGACATCGCCGGAGCCTCGGTGAACCTTCTGTCCTTCGAATGGGCCTGGGACATCATCGCGGTGAACCTGATCAACACGCTCAAGGTTGTGCAGGATTTCACCATGACCATCGACGAGCTGCCGCTTCTTGCCACCTTCGAGGATGGGTCGGTGATTGATGGCCTGAAGGTGGGTGACGATCTGACGGTCATCGCGCCGGACGAGTTTGTCTTTGATCCCGAGGTGGACGGTGACGCAGACGGGCTCGTGGATTTCGACATCGACATTGATATGGGTGCGATCTTCGACAACCTCTCGACCCTCGGCTTCGATATGGAGCTGTTTGTCGGCCTGCTGCGGTTCACCGGCGGGATCACCTCGGACTTCTTCTCGGACTCCACCTTCAGCCTGTTCCCGGGTGGAGAGCCAGGCACCGACGACGACTTTGCTTGGAGCGAGACCTTCAACTTTGTCGAGGATTACACGCTGGCGACGCTCTTCGACGACGAGTTCGCGCTTGAAGGCTTCGAAGGCAATGCAATGACCTCTGACACGGTGCTGGGCGCCTACGACATCGCGTAGCAGGAAGCGGCGGGAGCGCGCCGGCGGCCTGTTCCTTTGGCGCCTCGTCCTTGCGAGGCGCCGCCGCCTCTGGTGCAGGCTAAGACGGGCTAGGACAGGTCAGGATTGGGCGGTCGCGCCGATCCGGGCCATTTCCTCGGCCAGAGCCTGACGCACGCGGGCGATGCGCGGCACCTGCCGCAGCGCTTCGGGCACCACCAGCCAGACCGGCAGCGCGGGCAGGCGGAGGAACTCGGCGATCCGCTCGACCCTTGGATCGGCATCCGCGATCACGCGCTGGAAGCCGCCCACGCCGCAGCCTGCACAGACCAGCGCCCAATTGACCAGCTGATCCTCGCAGCGCAGCGGAAAAGTCTCGCGGCTGGCGGTCCAGCCGTTCTCGGCCATCAGTCTTTGCATGATGTCAGACCGCCCGTAGCCCACAAAATCCATCGCCTTGAGCGCCTCCAGCGTCTCGGGACGCCCGGCGCGGTCGAGGTAGCTGCGCGCCGCGTAGAGCCCCAAGGGCAGGTCGGCCACCTTCTGCGCCGAGAGATCGCCGCGCTCCGGTCGGAACATGCGCAGCGCGATGTCGGCTTCGCGGTGCAGCAGGTTCTCGGGCAGGTCGGAGGCGACGAGGTCGATGCGGATGCCCGGCTCTTCTCTGCGCAGCCGGGCAAGAAGCTGCGGCAGATGCCAATGCGCCACCACCCGCGCGGCGGTGAGGCGCACGGTGCCTTCGAGCCGCGCGCTCGCCCCGGCGGCGGTCAGCGAGATGCGGGCTGCGGCATCCTCCATCTGCTGTGCGTGCGCCAGCAACTGGTGGCCCATCGGGGTGAGGGTTTGCCCCTCGGGGCGGCGGGTGAAGAGGGGCTGCTCCAGAGCCTCTTCCAACGCGCGCATGTGCCGACCCAACGTGGGCTGGCTGATGCCGCTGCTCCGCGCGGCCGCCGACAGTGAACCGGCGCTGGCGACGCGGACGAAGCTTTGCAGAAGGGACCAGTCGAGTTGCCGAATATCCATGCATTCATGAATGGGCAGCTTGCAGTTTTTCGCAATCCCCATGCGATAACTTCCGTGGGAGGATGGCCCCGCAAGCACAGGAGGCATCATGTCACGCAGGGTTCTCATCCTTGGTGCGTCGGGCCATTCCGGCAGCGCTTTCGCCCGCGCCTTTGCCGAAGACGGTTGGGACGTGCGGCGCTACCGCCGTGGCGACGACCCGGCCCGGGCGGCGCAGGGCGCAGATCTGATCGTCAATGCCATGAACCCGCCGGACTACCACGACTGGGCGCGGCAAATTCCCGCGATCACCGAGCTTGCCATGACGGCGGCACGGGCCAGCGGCGCGCGGGTGCTCATTCCCGGAAACGTCTACGTCTTTGGCCAAGAACCCGCGCCTTGGTCCGCCGAGACCCCTCACCATCCCTGCAGCCGCAAGGGGCGGATACGCTCCGATATGGAAGCGGCGTGGCGGGCCTCCGGGCTTCCGGTCACCATTCTGCGGGCGGGGGATTTCATCGACGGCGCGAAGCCGGGGCTGATGATGGGGCGGGTGATGCTGAAACATCTCGGGCAGGGAAAGATCACCGCCCTCGGGCCGCCCGACGTGCGGCGCGCCTACGCTTACCTGCCCGATGTCGCCCGCGCAGCGGTGGCGCTGTCACGCAAGGACGACCTGCCGCGTTTTGCCGACATCCCGTTTCCGGGGCACAGCTTCAGCCTGACCGAGATGGCCTCCGAGATCACCCGGCAGACCGGGCAGGACCTGCGCATCACCCGCTTTCCATGGTGGACGCTGCGCATGGCCTCCCCGGTCTGGGAGCTTGCGCGAGAGCTATATGAGATGCGCTATCTCTTCGCACATCCCCATTGGCTGGATGGCGCGGCGTTTGAGGCGGCGGTGCCGGAGTTCGTCAAGACGCCCTTCAGCGAGGTTGTCGCGTCCCATCTGCCGGGCAGGTCCTGAGTAGGGCCGCGCCGCCGAGGGGACGGCGGCGCGTAGGGCCGGGTCAGGCCTTGCCGCGCAGCATCTCTTCGACCAGCCGCTGCACCTGCAGCGCTTCGCGCGGGGTGGCCAGCCGGTGCGGTTTGCCCGCGACGCAGAGCTGCAGATCGTCAAGCTGCGCCCGCAGCGCCACGGCGCGCGGATCGGCGGGGGCGGGCGCGACCGGGGTAAAGCCCGCGCCGGTGGAGACGGCTTCATCCGAGAAATTCGAGACGCGATGGCTCGCCGCGCTGCCCTTCACGGTGAATTCCTGCCGGTCCTCTTGCGCGCCGCCGACGCTGGCGAGGATCGAGACAGGCAGCCCGGCTGCGTTTTCCAGACGCGCAAGCAGCGCGATCTCGCAGAGCGCGGGATCGGCGGGGTAGGAGGGGCGTGCCCAGACCACCGACAGCGGGCCGAGGATACGCTGGCTGAAGAACAGGAAATGCGACAGCACCTCGCGTGTCATGCCGCCCTCGTCGCGGAACCGCAGCCAGTCCGCCGCCGTCTGCCATGCGCGCGGCCACGCGGCATAGGTGACCACCATGTCGACGCCCACCAGATCGCCCATCTTGCCCGCCTGCGCGGCAGTGGAAATATTGGCCAGAGCCTCGCCTGCGGCCTGCGTGAAGTTCACCGCCGCGGGCACCCGGCTGGCCTCGAGCTTGGCGACGAGATCCTCGCTGGCGGCCACATCGACACCGAGCGGCTTTTCGAGGAACACCGCCTGTCCCGCATCGGCGGCGGCCAGCGCGTAGGCCATGCGCGGCACCGGCGGGCAGGCGAGATAGACCAGATCGGCGCCCGCCATGGCCTCTTCGGCGGTGGCCGCGACGGTGACATCGGGGGCCATCTGTCGCGCCGCGTCACTGGCCTCGGCAGACGGATCCCACATGGCGCTGACGGTATAGCCCTCGTGCAGCTGCATATGCTCGAGCATCCGCCGCCCCATGATCCCGAGGCCGATGATCGCCGTTTTCACTGCCATGGTGCTGTCCTTCTTCTGCGCGTGGCTGCCGTGCCGGTCCACCTTGAGCGGCGGCGTCTCTACCTCGCACGGGGATGCAGCCGTGGGTAGGGGAGATCGGCGCATGACCAAGCGTCCGCCGCTCTGGTGGCGGGGCACAAGTCATGGCCTTCGAAAGAGATTTCAGGGCTGCGCGTCGTCCTCCGACGCGTCGTTTGCATGGGTGTATTTGCGCCCAAAGGCGGTCAGCGCGCCGCGCAGACCGCGGCCCGCACGGGACGTTTCCTTGAGAACGCCGGTGGTCTTGCCCTCGATGCGCAGGCGGTTGCGCTGGGTGTCGAGCGCCGGACCGAGCAGGCTTTCGATGCGGGCGCGCAGCCGGTCGACGTTCCAGTCGGGTTCGGTGAGCACGACGGGGATGGTGTTGGCGGTGACGCGGGCGTCGGCGATGTCGGATTGCACCGCCGTAACCACCTCTGTCACGCGCTCCATCGCCTGATCGTCCAGATGCCCCTCGGGCACGGGCCAGACGCTGAGCAGTGCGTCGACGCAGGAGATCGCCACGACCACCGGGGGCATGCGCCGCCGCGGATCGCCGGAGACAAGCGCGCGCAACTCGGCGATGGTGGCGCGGTCGATCTCGCGCGCGGGGCGGTTGGCGCGCACGGTCCAGATGATCAGATCGGCGCGCGCCAGTTCCGCGGCGACCTTGCTGGCGAGTTTGGCGGACCCGTCGAGGCCGGGCATGTCGAGCAGCATGGTCTCGACCCCGTCGAACTCGGTGGGGTAGGTGCGGGCCTCGTCGGTGGTGGGGATCACGTCGACCTCGGCCAGATCGCTGCCCATAAGCGCGTTGATCAGGCTCGACTTGCCCGCGCTGATCTGACCCGCGACGGCGACGCGAAGCGGCATGTCGCTGGCGGCGAGGCGGGCACGGTCAAGCTCGCTGGAGGCAAGCCCCAGATCGAGCAGCTCGGAATCCGAGAACTTGAGCCGCCCGGAGTAGAGTTCCACCGCCGCCGCCGCGACCTCTTCGAGCAGCAGGGCCTGCAGGATCGCGGTGCCCTCGCTGGTGACAAAGGACGAATGGCCCTCGGCGATGACCCCTTCGATCTCGCGCAGGATGGCGGTGGGCAGGGATTTGACCGCGCGGATCACCCGCCACGCGTTCCAGCCGTGTTTCTTCACCTTCATCGCCACATCGCGCCGGTCCCACAGCCAAAGCAGCGTGCCGACCGAGATGCTGTCGGAGAAGGGCACCTTGTCGCGGATGTCGGACCGCAGCCGCACCGCCACCCGGTCGATCAGCAAAAGAGCCTCGGGGACGGTGAAATCGAGCACGCCGCGCTCGCCCTTGCCCGAGGCGGCGGCGACGCGTTCGACCACCTCCTGCGCGATCGGCTGCAGATCGGCCCACGGTAGGGCCGCAGAGGTCTTTTCGGCGATAAAGCCCTGCGCGGCCTTGAAGGCGGTGATCTCGCGCTCGCTCCACGACGGGTCGATCCTTGCATGCAGCTGATCGGGGCGGGGCGTGTCCTCGGCGCCCTTGGAGCGCAGCCAGATACGGATCAGTCGGATCGCCGCCACCAGCCCGCCCAGAGAGATCGAGGCGACGATGAACTCGATCAGCCAGCCGTGCTCGATCATCCACGCAAAGCCCGCGATCATCGCGGCGACGAAGGGCAGGGCCAGCGCCGCGACGGCGAGGAACCGGTCCCAGCGCAGCAGGACGGGGCGCAGGCGCTCAGTCAGCTTCATCCGAAGACCTCTTGAAGGCGCGCTGGTAGACCTTGCGCAGTTCCTCTTCGCTCGGCGGGCTGTCCTGCGCGGTGCGGTAGAGGAAATAGGCCGCCGCCCGGCCTAGCGCGTAGGTCGTGGCAAAGCTGATCGCCCCGGCGGTGGCGGCGCCGACCGTCTGGCCATAGACCGGGATCAGTTTCGCCAGTTCGCGCAGGCCGAAATTGGCGGCATAGCGCGCGCCGACGCTCAGCCCCATGGTGCTGAGGAAGGCGGCACCAATCTTGCGGTCCCATTTCACACCATAGCGCAGGCCCAGCTCGTGCAGCATCTTCATCTGCGTGACCGGCACCGCCACCATGCCCACAACCGGCGCGATGTCGCTGGTCAGCGCGACGCCCGCGTAGGAGAGCACGCAGCGCTTGTGCTTCTGGAACTCCAATTGCTCGGCATCGCTGGCGCGGGTCTTTTCCAGCAGCAGCCCGGCGGCGGGCAGCGCGTCGAGCAGATGGTGCCGCAGCGCGTCGAGCCCGACGGTGTCGGTGGTCTCATTCGGGGCCAGCGACAGGCTCACACGTGGCAACTCGCGCCGGGCGGCGCGGGTCATCTGTGCGGCGATGGTGCGCTCGGCGCGCTCAAGGGCTTCGGGGTCGGGGATAAGGTCCTTGCCGGTCAGCACGAGGATGGCGCGCATGTCCTTGTCGTGCGCGGCGATGTCGCCCAGAGCATCGGCCACCACCCCCTGCACCGGATCGTCGAGCCGGCACAGCACCAGCAGCACATGGCTGCGGTTGCGGCAGGCCGCCAGATCGTCGGCGGGATCATAGCCCGCCTCGCCAAGGCCGCGGGTGTCCAGAAACCGTACCAGAGGGTCTTCGGGCGGGAAGTCGTAGCTGTGCGCAGAGCGCGTGCAGGGCTGGAAACCATTGCCGATCTCGGCGTCCGATTGCTCGGTCAGGGCCCGCACCAGCGAGGATTTCCCGGCGGCGGTCTTGCCGAGCAGCCAGACCACGGGAAGCACGCGGTCCTTGCTCTGGTCTTTGGTCTGGCCTGTCGAGCGCCTGAGTATCTTGTTCAGCATCTTCCGTCCGTTCCGCGGCTCACCCGTTCCGCCTGCAAACGCAGGTTCCGCCAAAACGCCGCGCGGTTCAACATGACGCTGCGGTGGCGGCCCCTTGGGCAAGGCGCACTGTGCGTGCGGCTTATGCCTTTGGCGGGGCAAGGCCCTTTCTCCCTCCCTCCAAGATAGGTCGCGCGCGGCGCAGGCAAATTCCGCCCCGCTGCGCGGCAAAGAGAGCGGGCAGCCCGGTAACCCTGCGGCAGCCACGCGTAGGACCCCCAAGAAACTCTTGAGACGATTGGATTCGCGGGTAATTCTACTCATGGGAGAACGAGGGAGGAACTCCATGAAACTCAGAGCCGCGACGCTGGCGCTGCTGGCCAGTGCGTCCTATTGCTATGCCGATCAAACCCCCGAGGAGTGCAGCGCCCTGCGCGACACGGTCTTTCCGGGCGGGTATGTCACCTCGGCGCGGGTGCAAAGCCCGGAGGGGCTGCCGCAATACTGCGAGGTGCGCGCCACCGCGCTGCCCGCGATCTCGATCGAGGTGCGACTGCCGCTCTCGGGCTGGAACGGCAAGTTCTATCAGGCCGGCTGCGGCGGGTTCTGCGGCATCCTGGGCCGCGCCGATGGCGGCGAGTCCTGGGTCAACGCCATGCGTCCGGGGCTGGAGCGCGGCTATGCCACCGCCACCTCCGACAGCGGCCATTTCGCGCTGTCGGTCACCGAGGCCACATGGGCGCAGGACAACCCGAATGCCGAGCGCGACTGGGGCTGGCGTTCGATCGGCGAGACCAACCGCGTGGCGCAGGTGATGATCGACGCCTTCTATGGTGCCCCTTCGACGCAGGCGATCTTCCAAGGGTGTTCCACCGGCGGGCGCATGGCGCATGTGGCGGCGCAGCGCTATCCCGAGATGTTCGACGGCATCATCTCGGGCGCTCCGGCGATGGATTACACCGGGCTGGTGGGCACGGCGATGTCATGGGTGCTGCAGGCCAATACGGCGGCGGATGGCAGCCAGATCCTCGGGCCCGATGAGGCCGCGAAGATCGGCGAGGCGGTGCTGCAGCAATGCGATGCGACCGATGGCACCGAGGATGGGCTGATCGCCGACCCGCGGGCCTGCGAGGTGGATTATTCCGGCCTTGGCCTCACCGAGCCGCAGCTTGAGACGCTGGCGAAATGGCGACAGGGGCCGCGCGATGCGGCGGGTGAGCAGCTCTATCCCGGCGGCATTCCCGAAGGGTCCGAGCCGTTCTGGTGGCTCTGGCTCACCGGCAACGCGGAGGGCGCGGGCAAGCTGGTCTCGGGCTTTGCGGGCGGCTTCACCCGGCATATGGCCTTTGCCGACGATCCCGGCACGGAGTATTCGCCGCTGGAGTTCGATTTCGAGGCGGACCCGCTGCGCATGACCGAGGCCGCGGCCGTCTACAATGGCGACAGCCCCGATCTCTCGGCCTTCCGCGAGGCAGGCGGCAAGATGATCGTCTATCACGGCTGGGCCGACGCCATCGTGACGCCTTACAAGACCGTCGAATGGTATGAGGCGGCTTCCAAAGCGGCGGGCGGCGAGGCGACGCTGGCCGAGAGCGTGAAGCTCTTCATGGTGCCGGGGCTCGACCATTGCGGCATTCTGTCAGGGCCGGACGGGCTGAACTGGTCCTCGCTCGACCCGATGTCGCCGCTTGAGGCGTGGCTGAACGACGGCACCGCGCCCGATACGATCATGGCGCCGAAAGTCGAGTAAGCCCTTGTGCCGCCCGCCGTGGGCCTTTGGTCTTGGCGGGCGGCCTTTTTTTCCCGGTTTGGGCGCTGGGCGCCGGGTGGGGTCAGTCGGCGCATCCGTGGGGCAGGGCGGCAGGCAGGCCGCAAGCCTCCGGGTTGCCGCCACAGCAATCGTCCAGCAGGAACCGCACCAGCCCGTCGACCCCGCCGAAGTTCGGCGCGTAGAGGATTTCCTTCTGCCGCCGCGTGGCGGTGACCAGCCCCGCACGTTTCAGGATCGACAGGTGCCCCGACAGGGTCGAGGGCTTGGCCTCCAGCCGCCGCGCGATATCCAGCGCGGGCACGCCCTCTGGCCCGTCGCGAACCAGCAGGCGAAACACCGCGAGGCGGGTTTCATGGGCGAGTGCGGCAAATGCGTCGATGGCGGCGTCTTGTTTCATATTTCGTCAATGCCCGAAATGACGAAGCTTGACAAGCGGCAGGCGGCTCCGTACCCCAAGAGTCAATTCGGATTTTTCCGAAATGATGATTGGCGCCTTGGCTGGAGACCAACGAGACATGACCGACACCACAGCCCCCTCCCATGACCCGATGGGCCGTTTCGAACGCCTGCTGACCCTCTGGGTGGCGCTGGCCATGGTGGCGGGCATCGTCATCGGGCTGCTCGCGCCGGGGCTGGTGCAGGCCATTGCCGCCGCCGAGATCGCCTCGATCAACCTCGTCGTCGCGGTGCTGATCTGGGCGATGGTCTATCCGATGATGGTGGGCGTGGACTTCGGCGCCGTTGCAGGGGTGGCGCGCCAGCCCAAGGGGCTGCTGGTGACGCTGGTGGTGAACTGGCTGATCAAACCCTTCACCATGGCGCTGCTGGCGGTGCTGTTCTTCGAGCATGTCTTCGCGCCGTGGATCGCCCCCGAGGACGCCGCGCAATATATCGCCGGGCTGATCCTGCTGGGGGCGGCGCCCTGCACGGCAATGGTCTTTGTCTGGTCGCAGCTGACGCGCGGCGATGCCACATACACGCTGGTGCAGGTCTCGGTGAATGATCTGATCATGGTGGTGGCCTTTGCCCCCATCGTCGCCTTCCTGCTCGGCGTGACCGAGATCGCCGTGCCGTGGAGCACGCTGGTGCTGGCCACCGTTCTTTATGTGGTGCTGCCCCTGCTGGCCGGGCTCGCGACCCGGCGGATGCTGGGCTCGCAGGAGGCGATCGACGCCTTCACCGCGAAGATCAAGCCGCTGTCGATGATCGGCCTGATTGCTACGGTCGCGATCCTCTTTGGCCTGCAGGGCGAGGTGATCCTCGCCGAGCCGCAGGTGATCGCGCTCATCGCCGTGCCGATCCTGATCCAGAGCTACGGCATCTTTGCGCTGGCCTATGGCGCAGCCTATGCGCTGAAGGTGCCGCACCGCATCGCCGCGCCCTGCGCGATGATCGGCACCTCGAACTTCTTCGAACTGGCGGTGGCGGTGGCGATCAGCCTCTTCGGCCTCAACTCCGGCGCGGCGCTGGCCACCGTGGTCGGCGTGCTGGTCGAAGTGCCGGTGATGCTCTCGCTGGTGGCATTTGCCAACCGCACCCGCGCGCGTTTCCCGAGCGCGCAATGACGATTACCAAGGATCCAGATATGGCCGACACGCCCAATATTTCCCAAGAGTGCTTCCGCCCGGTCGATCCGGCGGCGCTGTTCCCCGCGACGCGCAGCACGCATAGGCCGCGCATCCTCATCCTTTACGGCTCGCTGCGCGAGCGCAGCTTCTCACGTTTCGCCGCCGAGGAGGCCGGGCGGCTGCTGGAGACATTCGGCGCCGAGGTGCGTATCTTCGATCCGCGCGATCTGCCGCAGACCGACACCACCGGGCCCGATCACCCCAAGGTGGCCGAGCTGCGCGATCTGGTCACCTGGTGCGAGGGCAT
>NZ_JAAGOU010000053.1:0-12534 GCF_010500775.1 Salipiger sp. PrR002 | reverse complement strand
CTTGGTCGCCCCTATGCTTCAGAAGTAACCTGCGGTCTCAATCGGGCGGTTACGATATGCCAACACGGGCCCGCCTTTGGCGAAATACCAAATTGCGAGCGTTGCCAGCACCGCCAGCACCACCACGAAGCGGACACGTTGAAGCACTCCGACCAGATCGGCTCGTTTCCAGGACAAAAACGGCCCGAGACCCATGACAAAAACCAAGGGGAGCATCATTGGTACGAACGCGCCATTGAAGAACGGCGGACCGACGGAAATCTTGTCACCAGAAACGGCTTCGAGAAACAGCGGATAAAGCGTACCGAACAGAACCGTGCCAGTCGCTGTAGCCAGGATCAGGTTGTTTAGCAACAACCCTGCCTCTCGACTAATCGGCTTAAACAACCCGCCACCTTCCATCATTGGCGCCCGCCACGCATAGAGTGCAAGTGAGCCACCAATTGAAATCGCAAGCAGGCCAAGAATGTATAGGCCTCGCTCCGGATCCACGGCAAAAGCATGCACAGAGGTCAGCAAGCCAGACCGAACCACAAATGTGCCGAGGAGTGACAGCGAAAACGTCAAGATCGCGAGCAGGATTGTCCAGCTTTTGAACGCGTCACGCTTTTCAGTGACAATCGCCGAATGGAGAAGTGCTGTCCCGAGAAGCCAGGGCATAAAACTGACATTTTCAACCGGGTCCCAGAACCACCATCCACCCCAACCCAGTTCGTAATATGCCCACCACGATCCGAGAGCTATCCCCGCAGTCAGGCTGATCCACGCGGCCAGTGTCCAGGGTCGAACCCATCTTGCCCAGGCTGTGTCGATCCGTCCCTCGATCAAGGCTGCGGCTGCAAACGAAAAGACGATCGAGAAGCCGACATATCCAAAATACAGCAGCGGCGGGTGCATCGCGAGGCCGATATCCTGGAGCAGAGGATTGAGGTCAGCGCCATCAAGCGGCGGAGGAAAGACGCGCTCGAACGGATTGGATGTAAAGAGAAGGAAGGACAGAAACCCGACGCTGATCCATGCCTGCATTGCCAAAGTTCGCGCTCGAAGTGTTTCCGGTAGGTTTGAGCCGAAAGCAGCAACCGCAGCACCGAAGATGGTCAGAATGAAGACCCAGAGCAGCAACGATCCTTCATGACTTCCCCAAGTCGCCGCGACTTTGAAGATCATTGGTTTCAGCGAATGCGAATTGTTCGCGACGTTCAAAACAGTGAAATCAGAGACAACAAAAGCGCGCATCAAGGCGGCAAAGGCAAGTCCGACGAAGACGACCTGCCCAAAAGCAGTTGACCGGGCTGAACGCATCCAGAGAAGATTGCCCCGGGCCGCGCCGAAAAGAGGAATAGTCGATTGGACGATGGCCAACGCCAATGCGAGGGCCAGCACAAAATGGCCGAGTTCCGGGGTCATAGGAGCCTCATGATCTTTGGCAGTGGGATCGACTGGTGATCAGTTTCTCAGTCGTCTAAAGCGGCCTTGCGCTTGCGATACTCGTCTTCATCAATCTCACCGCGCGCGAAGCGATCCCTGAGAATGTCCTGAGCACTAGACCCGGAAACACGGTCCTTTTCGCTGAACCAGCGAACGGCGAAGAATATCAGCGCAATAATCACGCCCCAGAACACGATCATCATCAGCCCTCCCAGCATTCCAAATCCACCGCCCCACATGTGGCCGTAATAATCTCCGCCTGGGTCCGCCATGGCGGCCGTCGCGAACAGCGTGAATGCTGCGGTTGTGTTGGTAAGTCTAAGCATGTCGGTTTCCTTTTCTGTCATTTCATGTTTCAGCAACTGGCAATCGAATTGTCGCGATAAGCCCGCCGTCCGGGTGGTTCGCCAGACTGATCTCCCCACCCTGCGCGCGAAGAATGGACCTTGCGATCGACAGGCCCAGCCCATGCCCGCCGGTTTCCAGAGATCGGCTTTCTTCAAGCCTGAAGAATGGGTCAAATACGCGTTCCAATTCTGCGGTTGGAATCCCCGGCCCTCTGTCAGTGACGGAAATTTCTATTTCCCCATCGGCTGATATCCAGCCCAGCGTTGCGGACCCGCCGTAGCGCACCGCGTTCTCGATCACGTTTCGCAATGCCCGTCGAATGGCATTGGGGCGCAATCGAACCGTGACTTCGGGGCCGTCAGAGAGCACAAACGGTACGACCATATCCCCCCGCAGAGCTTCTAGGAACGATTGCAGGTCAACATCCTGCATTGGTTCGTTCCCTGAGAGACCTTTCGCGAAGGTAAGGGTTGCTTCCACCATCGACTGCATTTCTTCGACGGTTGCGACGAGACTCTCTCGGGTTTCGTCTTCCTCTACCATTTCTGAATGTACTCTCATTGCGGTAAGCGGAGATCGAAGATCATGTCCAAGGGCCGCCAGAACCCTCGTTCGGTCGGCAACGAACCGTGTCAGCCTGTCCTGCATGCGGTTGAAACCAGCGGTCAGCTCCCGAACCTCCTGGGGTCCCCGTTCTGGCAACGCGTCTATGTCTTCTCCACGCCCCAATCGTTCCGACGCCCCGGCCAATCGCCGCAGAGGGCCCAGCAGTCCGGTCATGACAAACCAGCTCACTGCGACCAACAGGGCCATTGCCGTCAGACCAAATGTCAGCATGGAATAAAGCGGCCACTGGATCGGCGGACGCTCAAAGCGCGTACTTACGTTCAACCACTGGCCACCGGCGATCGAAATTGAAAGGTTCATCTCGATAGCGGACAGTTCACCTCGCATCATGGCCAAGTGCATCTCGGTCATTTCGTGCGACAGGTTCGGTAGCGGCAGGATCGCGCCTTGGATCTGGTGAAGCTCTACACGAATGTCGCGACTGTAGCTGTCGTTCAGGAGTGCGCGGACGCGGGTTTCAACCAACCCGCCATCCGAATGGTCGCTATGTTGCACAAGCGGCTTCGTCCCGAGGTCAAAGCGAACAAGGGGCGAGTTCGCCGCGCGGATAATTGATGGGCGCAGGTCAGCGGGTGCCTCTTCAATCAAGCGCGCAACATTTGCCGCTCGTCCAGCTGCCTCAAACCCAAGAGCAGCCCGTATGGCGAGGCTTCGTTCATCGGCGAAGAGCCACAGGCTGACAAACTGTGCGATCCCCAACGCGATAATGATGAGAAGAACGAGTTGGATCCGGAGAGATCGTAGGAGCCGCCAGATCATTCGGACACCTCGACGTCGACCGACAGGCAGTAGCCGCCGCTTCTGATCGTCTTGATAATACGTGGACGGAGAATGTCGGGCTCGAGCTTTCGCCGAAGGCGCGAAATCTGGTTGTCAATTTTCCTGTCCAACGGACCAGCGGAAATGCCCTGAGAAAGATCTAGCAACTGATCGCGGCTCAACACCATCCGAGGGCGCTCCAGAAGGACCGTCAGCAGTTTGAATTCTGCGACCGTAAGAGCGGTCTCTTGTCCCGCGTCGTCGAGAAGCACCTGCCGGTCTACATCCAAGGTAAGGTGTGCAAAGCGGACTTTGCGGCCGCTCAGAGATCCGGTGAAGGCTTCTTTGTGCTCGCTTCTTCGCAGGACGGCTTTGATCCTCGCAAGGAGTTCGCGTGGATTAAACGGCTTGGGAAGATAATCGTCCGCACCGATCTCCAAACCGACAATACGGTCCGCATCTTCACCGAGCGCGGTCAACATGATGATCGGCAGTCGCCCTTCGCTTGACAGACGTTGGCAAACGGAAAGGCCATCCTCGCCAGGCATCATGATATCCAGGACCAGTAGGTCGAAGCTTCCGACAGCCAGCTTCGCGTCCATCTCCGCCGCATCCTTGGCAGCGGTTGCTCGCATGCCATTCTTTTCCAGATAGCGGGTTACACTTTTCCGGATCTGTTCATGGTCATCCACGACGAGAATATGTGGCGCGTGTTGCATGGGGCCCTTCTAAAGCATTGGAAATCAGACGGTCAGGTTCCTTTTTGTCGCCAATTGTATCAGCCCCTGTCCATTGCGACAGACGGATACAAATCCACGGGTGTACGTCCTTACATTCAAATGTTTGATGCCAAGTTGTATGAGGTCAAAAGAAGGAAAGGCTTCAAAATGTCCTACTCAACAAAAATTTCTACCGGTCTTCTGGTTGCCGTTCTCACAGCAGGTGCTGCGCTCGCCGATGACAGCCATCACCAAGCTGCGGGCGCTGAAAGCGTCTCTCCCAATGTACTTGCTCAACCGATGGCAGGGACGGGCGGGCCCGGAATGCTGATGGGTGGCGGCATGATGGATCCCAGTCAGATGGCCGAGCATCTTCAGATGATGCACGGCATGATGCGCATGATGATGCAAATGCATTCGGGCATGATGAGCGGAAACGGCAGCATCATGGGACCAAGCACAACCGGTCAAGGTATGTTCCCGATGATGGGGGGCAACATGATGTCAATGTTCGATATGGATGGAAACGGCGCAGTGTCTCCCGAAGAGGCGCATGAGGGCCTTCAGTCGATGCTGTCGGACTATGACGCCGACGGTAACGGCACGCTCTCGATTGACGAATTCGCGTCGCTTCACGCCAAGGCGATGCGCGAGACCATGGTCGATCGTTTCCAGATGCTCGATGCTGATGGCGACGGCCAGATTTCTCAAGGCGAAATAGTCGCCCCTGCCGACAACATGGCACAGGGTATGACAGCAAATCCCGGAATGATGACGGACCAAGACAACTGAACCCCGTCGTTCAGAATTTCCCCATTCAGGCAAGCCCGTCAACGGTTCGGCGCTTTGGGTTTGCCTGAACAAGATCGAGAGGGCTCAAAATGAGTTATACCTACAACAGACATCTGCCCAATACGGCGATTGATGATGCGGAGATGCGCCTGCGCGAAGCCCTGAAAGAAAAGGGATTTGGTGTACTGACCGAAATCGACGTCCAGGCAACAATGAAGAAAAAGATTGACCGCGACATGGATGGATACCGCATTCTGGGTGCGTGCAACCCTCATATGGCATGGGAGGCCATTGGGCTGGAGCCCCGTATAGGATCGATGCTGCCTTGCAACGTGATCTTGCGGACGGTCGAAAACGGCACTGAAATCAGCGCTGTTGATCCTGTGGCTTCGATGGCCGCTGTCGAGAATGAGAAGCTGCACGAAGTCGCCGCGCAGGTGCGCGATATGCTGCGATCTGCGGTTGACAACGCATAAACTAAACTGAGGAGGCAGACCATGCTGAGCCGCCGTCAAACTTTTGGCCTGTTCGCATCGAGCACCTTGCTTGCCTATTCGCCAGCTTGGGCTGACAACCATGACGTATGGGCGCTCGATACTCTCCATGATGCGCTGAAAAGCGATTTGGCAAGGCTTGTGGACATCCGCAGACCCGAGGAATGGCAAGATACCGGCGTCGCGGAGGGGGCGTGGCCAATCGACATGACCCATCCGCGGTTCGGGGAGCGCCTCTTCGCCGCCCGCGATCTTGCTGCGGGACGCCCGGTCGCCCTGATTTGTCGGACCGGCCATCGCTCAGGTCTCGTAATGAGCAAGTTGCGTGAAGCGAAAGCTGCCGGCTTTGTTGACGCCGTAGGCGGGATGCTTGGCGCCCCGGGGAGATCCGGCTGGATCGAGCAAGGTCTGCCGACAGTAACAAGAGAAGCCGCACTGGCCGCCCTCCCAAGTGAGCTAGCGTGAGACACAAGCTATACCATGACCAATCGTAGAGCCTTCATCGCCGGCTTGGCTGGCCTGCCGTTTGCCACAGGTCCGCTGGCGGCCATCGCACAGGAGAGTGTCAGGGCGTTGGCTATGCCACCATTGCTCGACGCAACCCGCGATCGGCATTTCCGTCTGACTGCCCAAAAGGGCAAGACCGATTTTACAGGACTGGGCGGCGGCGAAACCTGGGGGTTCAACCAATCCTTTTTGGGGCCTACACTACGTCTTCCCGCAGGAGCTTCGACGCAAGCACAGATCGACAATACGCTGTCAGAGAAAATCTCGGTGCACTGGCACGGTATGCTGATACCCGGCGAAGTTGACGGCGGCCCACACCAGACGATTGAACCGGGCACGACTTGGTCTCCCGAACTGGATCTGACACAACCACCCGCTACTCTTTGGTACCACTCGCACGTTCATGGCGACACCGGACGACAAGTTCAAAGGGGATTGGCCGGTGTGATCCACGTTGATGACGGTCGGGACGATGCTCGGGGTCTCCCGATCTCATACGGCGTCGATGATTTGACATTGGTTCTGCAAGACCGCCGGTTCGACCGGCAGGGCCGCATCGATTATGGCCTGTCTATGCCAGATCAGATGATGGGTTTCATGGGAAATGTCATTCTTGTTAACGGTCAGCTAGGCACCCAGGCTGTCGTCCCTCGCGGTATTGTCCGTTTGCGCTTGCTCAACGGCTCGAACGCGAGGATTTATCCCCTATCGTTTTCTGACCGTCGCGAGATGCACCTCATCGCGACGGACAGTGGCTATCTTAATCAACCTGTCGCAATTGAGTCCCTCGTGATCGCTCCCGGCGAACGATACGAAGTCCTCGTCGATTTTTCGGGAGGAGAGGCTGGCACGCTGGTATCCTCTGCAAATCCCAATCAGATGATGGGTGGGATGATGGGCGGCGCGAGCACTGCTGGGGGGAGCTTCGTAGTTCTACCCTTTGGTGTGGATGTGAGACTTCCTGCCCGCATTCTGGAAATACCCGCCGACTTGGGCGGCGTCCTGCCTGACAGTGAGGCCCGATCAGTCAATACACGTCAGATCACACTCGATATGCCAATGGGGATGGGCATGATGATGCGTAGGTCGAATGATCGGTTTGCGATCAATGGGCAGTCCTTCGACATGGGGAGGATAGACTTGTCTCTTTCGAAGGGGGCGACCGAGATTTGGCAAGTCTCCTCAAACATGATGATGCACCCGTTTCATGTTCATGGCGTGAGGTTTCAGGTGCTCGCCGAAAACGGAAAGAAACCAAGCATACAAAATTCTGGCTGGAAGGATACCGTGCTCGTAAATGGCCGTGTCGATATCCTGGTCAGCTTTGAGCAGACGGCAGATCGCGCCAATCCCTTCATGTATCACTGTCACATCCTTGAACACGAAGATGGAGGAATGATGGCGCAGTTCACGGTCACATGATCGTGCAAGCATGGGGATATGGTCGCCTGATTGGTTGTTTGGCGATAGCAACTGTTCTGTCTCTTGCAGTTTTCGGCCTTTTTTCGGGCACGGTTTCTCTGAGCAATCTTGGGGTCGCCTTTTCACAGGCTGAAGTGCAGCGCCATATTGAAAATGCCGGAGCCGTTGGCCCCCTCGCGGTTATTGCACTCATGGCCCTCGCGATTGTCGCAAGCCCCATACCGAGCGCACCAATCGCACTAGCCGCCGGGGCTGCATTTGGCCACTATCTCGGAGCCGCCTACGTAGCCATAGGCTCGGAGCTCGGTGCTACAATCGCATTTGTCATCGCGCGAAAACTCGGTCGAAGCACAGTTCGGCGTTTTTTGGGTAAATATTCAGAGTTCGGGCTGTTGGGGTCGCAAAAGGCTCTGATGTTATCAGTGTTTGCGTCCCGCCTGCTTCCATTCGTTTCTTTCGATGCAATCAGCTATGTTGCGGGCTTGAGCCAACTTCATCTATGGCGCTTCATGCTGGCAACTTTTGCCGGGATTTTGCCGGCGAGTTTTGTTCTTGCCCATTTTGGAGCTGTGGCCATGTCAGGGGATTGGGGAACGGCTGAATGGATCACGATAGGACTTGGGGTTGTGACAGCACTGCCTTTTGTCTTTTTGACCCTCAAAAATAGAAAGCAGATCGACGATGAATAGCGACTATAAAGCGGGCAGCATTTCTCTTTGGGATGCCGTCGCCATGGGGACTGGTGTCATGATTGGCGCCGGAATTCTGGCACTCACAGGCCAAATTGCGGAACTGGCCGGCCCTACCTTTCCACTTGTGTTCATCGTTGGAGCCATCGTTACAGCCTTCAGCGCTTACACTTACATAAGAATGTCCAATGCCTACCCGTCAGCTGGCGGAATTGGAATGATCCTGCAAAAGGCCTATGGACCAACCGCCGTAGCCGCTGCAGCGGCTTTGCTTATGGCTCTGTCAATGGTCATTAACGAAAGCCTAGTCGCACGGACCTTCGCAAACTATTTGCTCCGTGGACTGGGCATTGCACCAGATGGCTTACTGGTTCCGGCAATAGGCGTTGCTCTCATTATCGCAGCCTATGTCGTCAACATCTCGGGCAACCGCTCTGTAGGCTGGATTTCCCAATTGCTCGCCGTACTGAAAGTTGGCGGTATCACTCTGTTTGGGATCTCTGCGCTTTGGGCCGGCGGGTTTACTTTTGGCACAACAGGAGATGGAACAGCTTCACAGGGTCTCAGTGGATTTGTTGGTGCCACAGCGTTGGCAATTCTGGCATTCAAAGGGTTCACGACAATCACCAACAGCGGCGCCGAGATAGTGGACCCACACCGCAACATCGGACGCGCGATCATCATTTCATTGGCGGTCTGCGTAGTGGTGTATCTCTTGGTAGCATTTGCGGTGGGAAGCAGCTTGCCGCTTGGCAAGATCGTCGAAGCAAAAGACTATGCGCTCGCGGAAGCGGCAGCACCGTCCCTTGGGGAAACGGGCTTCTATCTGACCGTCGCGCTCGCTTTGATCGCAACTGCATCAGGCGTGATTGCCAGCATCTTTGCGGTATCTCGTATGTTGGCAATGCTGACAGAGATGAAATTGATCCCGCACAGTCATTTTGGGATGTCAGGCGGAGTCCGCGACCATACACTGATCTACACAGTAGTGATTGCGAGCCTGCTGACCATTCTCTTCGACGTTAGCCGAATAGCTTCTATGGGGGCCTTCTTTTACCTTGTAATGGATATGGTTATTCACTGGGGAGTGTACCGAAACCTTAGGGCCGAGCTTTCTGCGCATGGATGGATCATGTTGACTGCAATCGGTCTCGACGCGATCGTGCTTGTCGTATTCGCTTCACTAAAGTGGCAGAGCGATCCAATGATTGTAGTGGTCGCATTCGCGATCATGGCTTGTGTATTGATCTTTGAGCATTGGTTTCTTCAGCGCACAAAAACCGAGCCACATCAACATGATCACAATGGGAATTGAGTGCTCGCGTGATGACCAGGTATCGAAGCAGTAATTCTTAGCGCTTCCAACATTCAAATTGGTCGGGTTTGAGCGATTTTGAGATCCACTTTGCCGATGTGTAGGACTACTTCCGTTGCCTCAATGCCGGGCGCCAACGCGCGTTTCACGAGGTCAGTGAAGACTATGGAAGACTGGTCGAGCCATTGAAATGAGGAAACGCAAGAGCTTAACCGCCGTCGAGACCCTCGTAGTAGACGAGCGCGGGCATGTTGCGGCGCTGGTGCACGATGCGCAGGATGACTGCCGCCCCATCCGCGGCATCTAGCCGCTTGTAGAAGATCACGTGACGTTGGCAGTTGACGGACCGCATCCCCGGAACGAAGAGACTCCTGTCCCGACCCCGGTCGGGATCCCCGGTGATCTGCTCGAAGGCGTTAACCAACTGGCGGTAATAGACGAGCCATTGATCCCTACCCCAAGTTTCGACGGTGTAGGCACGGATCTCTTCAAGGTCGGCCCTGGCCCGACCGGAAAGCCGAATAGTCATGTGGGTCAGCGATCAAACGCATCCGGTTCGAAGGCATGAGCATCGAACTCGGCGAAATCCCCATTTTCGGCCAGGGAGGCTGCTTCCTCTAGGTCGGCCTTGAGGGAATAGAACTGCCGGGCGCCATCCTTCTCCATCAGCATCCTTACGCCGGCGCGCACGACTTCGCTCAGATTGGCGTAGGCGCCGGACTCGATCTGCGCCTGCACATATTTCTGCATCGGTTCGGTCAGGTGGACGTTTGGCATCAGACTCTCCTATCCATGCTCAATCGTATCAGATACTGACATAGATATTCAAGCTCATGCTCGATCCCAACTTGGGCCCCAAATCGGCTCGCTGGCTGCTCCCGCCCTTCTGATCCCGGATTCCATGCGGAGAGCCGGGCCCGGCAGTTTCCCGATACAGCCCTTCCCGAGGCCACGAGCGCTGCGCCACGCGGTTTGGAGGGCTCATTCGATCTGTCCTTCCGTGACCACTTTCGCGGCCACATTGGAACACCCAATTTCCCCTTTGTAACAGACGTTTGTTTAGCAGCTAACGTGAAAGGGGTCCGCAATTTTGGCCACTTTCAAGACGCAGAAGCAGCCAGAACCGGCGTCAGATCTTGGAAGCGGTCAAGCGACACAAGCGAACAGTCGCAAGCAACCATCAATCAAATCTTCTTGCTATCATTAATGTTGTTTCGTATCGCTGCACCATTATAGATGGAGTCGGCATCATGAAGCACGTGATCCACAGCGTGGCAACAGCCACGGCACTAACCATATCCGGACTAATGGCCTCGTCAGGTCCGGCTCAAGCCTATCAGGTCGACTGTGCAATCCTCCTCTGCCTTGCGGGCGGCTGGCCTGCCTCCGCGCCCTGCGCGCATGCCAGAGCGGTCTTCATTCGGCGGATCACACCATGGCCGATCGAGCCGCCCTTACAAATCTGGCGGTGTCCGATGGGTGTGTCGTTCAACGATCCCAGCCCGATGTCGCCTATGGAACGCCTTAATGACACCACGTTCCGCGATCCGCCCGAACCGCAGGAATCGACTCCGATACCCCTTGTTCACGTCCAAGCAGATGAGCAAGCTGACATCGACATCTCAGGCGACGCCTTTGATTTCGTGCGCAGCATACGGGTCTATCACATCCAGTACCGCCAGCATGAAAACCGAGATGGCGACTGCAATCGCAGCGACTCGACGCGATTGGGGTCCTACGGCGTGCAGGGCGACTACCGATGGACAAGATCCACCGTGGGCCAGGTGCCAGCCGCATCCGGCCTGAGCATCCCGAATGGATGTGGCAGCTACTTCTACCGTTCCGTCTTCGTCGACTGGCGTGATCACGCCGGGAACTATGGTTCTGAAGAAGTTCGCTACTGACAAAATCTGCGCGCGGTTTTGCCGCGCGCGTCATCTCAACCCCGCACGTAAGGCTGTGCAAAACCCCCGAAAAGGAGACGACGCCAGACCGTGAAGCCTGACGCCGTGCTAGAAAACTCCGTGAACAAGAGTTTCCTAGCGCACCGCTAAAACACCTGCAACCAGCAAAGTTGTTTTGCTGGCAAGAATGTTGTTGTCTCACGACATGGCGTCGGTTCTCCAAGGAGACCTCGACCATGGAACCTACGACCGGCCTGATCCTGCGACGGATCACGCAGACAAATCTCTCTGTTGCAGCGCACAAGCTTGCTACCCTCATCCTCGATGCCATCGCCTGGAAGGATGGCTACAACGGTTTGTCGCGCGGAACGGCAGCCTTCACCCTCTCTGCCCTAGCGGAGAGGATGGGTGTTTCACGACAATATCTTTCGGTTCTTTTGAGCGAACTTGAGACGTCGGAGTTGCAGCTCGAGCGGGCGAAGCCGAATGGCAAGTTCGCGCCCTGGATCTTTCGGTTTTCCGCCTTCGACAAGGAGAGTGAACCCCATGATCTCGTGTCAGGTGAAGACGACACATCACTATCTAGAGATAATAATAACAAAACTATCTTCTCAGGGCTGATCGATATCACCGCGAGTTCGAACGTTTTTCAGACCAGTTGGGCAGAGCTCATCAAAGCGGCGAAGGCCACGTTGCCCTGCTGGAACATCGACACCCAGGTCATCTGGGATCGCTTCCTCGCCTTCAACCGATCCCGAGGCAACGGCAGGGTGCCGGCCGGCTTCCTGCTTGGCTTCATGCGCCGATGGCGAAATTCGTGGGGAACTCCAACTTGTCCCGCGGTCAAGCCGCCCGCGAGACCAATAACGGATCCCAAAGAGCGCGAATTGCTGAGACAGATGCAAGCCGCACCAACTGCGAACCGCCAGTTCCACGCGTCCGACTTGTGTCGCTTGATCGGACACGCTGCCTACGAAGCGCGGGTACTCGATGTGATCCGCAAGTTTGGGTGCCAGAGGTTTTCAGCAACTTTGGCGGTGCACGGACGGGCGGTGTTTGCTGGCGAGATTGCGCGGTGACTTTCACTCAGTTGGCCAATCAAGCTCGACTTCAGCCAGATTGTGGGCGCAATAGCCGGTGTGGTCGCGCAGTGAGTTCTTGAAGCACTGCATCGGCTTGAAGCCATGTGCCTTCCTATCCGAGGGGCCGAAGCCGGAAGGGATGGCCTGAATGTCGTATGAACGGCGGTTGCCTGAGAAAGGACTCCCGTCTCCCGCTACAAGCGGCGGTTCAGCGACCGGAGTTGATGATTGCCAGCCGAAGGGGCAATCCAGTTGGGGAGGTGAAGTCGCTGTGGGCGGCTTCGACGGCCACGTCAGCGCAGCCGCTTCTTCATGCGCTCGATCTGCTCGGGCGAGCCCTCGAAGCTGTAGCCTTCGCGGGTCTTCTTCATCCGCACGCCGGGACCGGCAGCCTTTGTGCAGCGACACCGCTGGTGAAACAGCGCGACATTGCAGGTGGTGATTTTGG
>NZ_JAAGOU010000052.1:0-16458 GCF_010500775.1 Salipiger sp. PrR002 | reverse complement strand
TGTGTCCGCTGACAGGCTGTTCTGCACTCCCTGCTAAAGTTTGCGACAGAACCATCTCATGTGGGGTCTCGTCGAAATTGCGTACCGCCAGCCGCTCATAACACGTGCCCTGCCAGAGAAACCGCGTCCGGCGCATGTGGATGCGATCATGCGCAATCAGACAGCGACCGGTTTCGTCATTAAGATCGGGATTCGTCAGATCGCAGGTCAGCGTGGCGTTATCGTCGCGCAATGTGGACGAGAGCAGAATGGGCCGCTCTCCCCCGATGGTCAGATAGTAATGCGAGAGATACCTGGTGTCGTGATGGAACAGGCCCTCGGGGCTGCCCGGCCCCGAGAGCACATCGCCATTGTGATCGAACACGGCGAAGGTATCGCCGTGCTTCAGGGTTCGTGGCCGCCGTTCCTGCAAGGAGGCTGCCGCCGGGATGAAGAATTGCGCCGGCGGCGCGACCAGTTGCGACGCACGCAAGCCCGTTTGTTGCAGCGCCTCGGTCATCTTATTCTCCTTTGTTCTCATTCCGCTGCATGCAGGACCTGAGCCCCTTGGCCCCCGAGCATATGCGGGAGCGGCATCGTAACAGCCTCGACGCCCGGCAACCCACGATAGATTTCGACATAGTCGCGCGCCATGCGGTCCGCAGTGAAGCGTTCTTCGAACGTCTCGCGCACGATTCGTCTGCTGATTCGGTTCAGTTTCCCCACAGCTGCGGCGGCATCTTCCAGAGAATTCACTACATAGCCAGTCAGCCCAGGCTCTACGATCTCCGGCACGGAGCCATTCGCCCATGCGATCACCGGCGTGCCGCAAGCCATAGCTTCGATCATCACGAGACCGAAAGGTTCAGGCCAGTCGACAGGGAACAACAGCGCCCGCGCGTTCCCGAGAAAATCTGCTTTTTGTTCTTCGTTAATTTCCCCAATGAACTCGACATTGTCATGGACATCGACCATCGGTGCTATGATCTCGTCCCAATACTTGCGATCCGCTTCGCCGATCTTAGCAGCAATTTTCAGTGGCAACCCCGCTCGCACCGCTATCTCGATGGCGCGGTCCGGCCGTTTCTCCGGCGAAATCCGCCCAAGAAAGGCAAGATAGTCCCCCTTCGGAGATTTGGTGAAGGGCAGCAGAGTCTTGGGAAGTCCGTGATAGACGGTCCCTGCCCAGTTCACGAAGGGCAGCGGACGGCGCTGGTCGTCCGAGATAGAAACGAGCGGATAGTTTGGGAACGTCGCGTAGAAGGGCCGGAGATCGGGGCCATCGAGCCTCCCATGCATGGTCGTCACCATACGGTCGGCAAATGCCCGCGCCATAGGATAGTGCAGGAAGTCGATGTGAAAATGCAGCACGTCGAATTCATCGGCCCGCAAGCGGACTTCCTCCAGCATGGCGACATGCCACGGCAGCGAGTTCTTCACGTTCGGATCGAGCCGGAGCGCTTCCTTGCTGCACGGGACCAGGTGGGCCTTGGTCCGGCTGTCGCCGCTGGCGAACAGCGTGACTTCATGGCCCTGCCTGACCAGTTCCTCGGTGAGATAGGAGACGATCCTTTCTGTTCCCCCATAGAGACGCGGCGGGCAACTTTCTTCTAGCGGTGCGATCTGTGCGATCTTCATCGGCAAAACCTCCTCTTCTGAGCGAAGCCTCAACAATGGACGCGAGAAGGTCGTCTACGATCACCCCGCCTGGGCATGACCGCCGGATGTGGCATCTCGAATTCGGACAGTCGTGATACAAGATCACTGCCATCCGCCGGACCATGGTGCCGGAACGCGAGATGGCCTTGCCCGGCAAAACCTCCTGCGCAAAACAGCGATGTCAGATAGCAGGGAACCCCTGCAAAAAGTTCAGTTAGAAATCGACTTTGGAGTTTCAACCCCTACGACGCGCAAATAATAATATGCGAAGCAGGCAACTGCTGAGGCAGATTCTAAACTCCGTTGCGAAAACTTCCCTACCTGCGCGATCGCGGCATTGAGCACGTGGTGATGGCGGACTGGCGACTGACTTCTGCGTTGCCTTTTCGGCCCTCGATGCCGCCGCGCTGGGGTTCAAGTTCACGCTCATTGCGGACGCCTGCCGCGGCATCGATCCGGCTGGCGTTGCTGCCCAGGTGAAGGCAATGAAGGACGCTGGCGTCATTCTCGCTTGAGCCGATAATCACATGTTCTTAGCGCCCGCTCTTGGTGTGCGCGCTAAGCCAGCTGCTGGCCCCTCGCGGTGCCTGACACCGGCGGCTGTGCGCAGGTAGCGGACCAAGCTCCGTAGAGTTCATTTCCCGAAAACTGCCGTTCACGCGGAGCGCAGCGATCGGCCTCTCCGAGCCCATGTTGCCGGTTCGTCAGCGTGCAGCGAACGACCATTTTTGGCGCAGCTGCGAGCAGTGTGGCGCAGGTTCAGCGCAGAACAAACTTCGGCGCCAAGTATAGCAACGCTAAATAGATAACTTGGTTTGACTCTTTTTGGCCAAACTGGGACAGGTCCGACTTACGCGGCGGGACCTATCAAGTCTGTTCTGCGGGGGGGAGCGATCCTCGCGCCCCGATACGCCGCTGGGAGAAGCCAGTGCGAAGCCATCAACTCAATAAGATCCAGACCTCCAGCTGTGATGAAGAACCGATCCATATTCCTGGCTCGATCCAGCCTCATGGGCTCATGTTAATTGCCGACAGCCAATCCGGGAGGGTCTGTGGGGGTGCGGGCGACCTAGAGGGACGACTTGCGGATAGTTGGCTCGGCAGTGACTTGGCAAACCTCCTTTCCAGACCTTTGCCTCCGATAGCTGAGATGGACGCCAACCGCGCCGGCACGCCTGTCGTGCTAGGGCCGGTTGAGGGGCGTCACGAGATATTTCTGGCATCAATGCACCGCTCGGGAAACTGGCTTCTCGTTGAACTTGAGCCGCAGGACCAAGAGATTGTGCCGGCTCATACAGTTCTGGCTGAGTTGGAGCGGGCTGAAACCGTTTTCGAAGGAGAGCAAGAGCTTACAGCGCTCGCCGATAGAGCCGCCCGTGAGTTTCGGCGCCTTACGGGGTACGATCGCGTCATGATCTATCAGTTCCTCGAGGATGGAACAGGTACAGTTATCGCAGAGGCGAAAGACGCAGACCTGCATTCCTTCCTGAACCATCGTTTTCCGGCCTCCGATATTCCACGCCAAGCGAGAGAGCTTTACGTTAGGAACCGCGTTCGCGTCATACCGGACGCGCTCTATTCCCCGGCAGCAATCCGCGGGGGCGCCCCGGGACTAGGTGAGATAGACCTTTCGGATTGTGCGTTGAGAAGCGTGTCGCCTGTTCACCTTACGTATCTCGCAAACATGAAAGTGCGGGCATCAGCATCGGTCTCCATCGTAAAGGACGGCGAGCTCTGGGGGCTGGTGGCCTGTCATGATCTAGAAGCCAAGCCCATCCCTCTCGGAACTCGCTTGGCAGCTCGCAATCTTGCCGGAAGCTTTTCGCGACAGGTATCTGCCATGGAAGATACCCAATCCTACCGAGAGCGCCTTGGACAACGAAACGCGCAGGAAAGCATTCTGAGAGACCTCGGGTCCTCCCAAGATCTTGCCTCGCTGCTTTCAAGGTCCGGCAGCATGCTGCGAAAGGCGCTCAATGCGGACGGCTTGATCGTTGTGCATGGCGACAAGGATATATTCACGGACGGCCATACTCCTCCTGCCCACAAGATTTCTCGGCTGATCTATTGGGCGAGCGAGTCATCCCCGCTAAGCACGGTGCATACTGATCGCCTGCCTGAACTTCTGCCGGAGTTCGAGGAGCACCGGAGTATCGCCAGCGGCATCGTCTATGCCCGTATCGACATCGATAAGCCGATGCACTTTCTTTGGCTAAGGGCTGAGCAGCTTCAGCGGGTCGAATGGGCGGGTAACCCGCACAAGTCAGACGCCACCGGTCCTAGCTCAGCACTCACACCCAGAGGGTCGTTCGATGCATGGACCGAAACTGTCCGGGGCCGCTCTCATCCGTGGACCAGGGGGCAGATCGAGACTGCAACGCGGATATCCAAGTCGGTCGGCGAAGCACACCAACACTTGCGGACACGAGCTTTGAACAGCGATCTTACACTGGCGCTCCGGGACAACCAAATCCTGCTTCAGCAGAAGGACGACGTGCTCCTCGAAGCCAATCACCGGATTCAGAATTCGCTGGCTCTCGTTGGTGCTTTCCTGCGTATGCAGCTACGATCCTCGGACGACCGCCCTGCGGCCGAAGTTATCTCGGAGGCGCAGCGCAGGATTAACGCAATCGGCCTGGTTCACCGTCGGCTCCATCAACCGGATAGTGCGCAGCGCGTCGATCTCGCGCGCTACCTTCAGGAGCTGGTAGAGGACATGATGCAGACGGGTGACTCAAACTGGATCGATGATTTCTCATTCGATCTGTTCCCGGTGGATGTCTCATCGGGGACAGCGGTCGGGGTCGGACTGATCCTCAACGAGCTTGTGACGAATGTTCAGAAATATGCTTATGGCGGATCACCCGGCCCGGTGAAAATCACGCTGCGCCCTGCGGGTGACGGATTTAAGCTGACCGTCGATGATCGCGGCATCGGAAAAGACGGAAGTGTGCGTGGTGGGGGTTTTGGCACGGCGATCATGAAGGCCATGGTTCAACGAATAGAGGCCACCATTTCGGAGAAGGACAACAAGCCAGGGCTGAGTACGACTATCTTAGCCGCGACAGGGGCGATCGGGCTGGACAAAACGTTGGCAGATGAGTGACGAAGCTCCCAGCTCAGCACTGCGAGCCGCATAGGGCGGCAGCCCGTGTTCAAAAACCACCGTTTCTGCCGCGCACCGAAAGCTGCCGTTCGTCGAAGGTCGGCTTCGTCCGCTGAGTGATCCCTCCATGCTCATGGCGTGAAGGTCCGCTTCGTTGGACAAGGCGTCTTGGGGCGAACGGCAAAAAAGGGCTGGGAGCGGACGAATGCATCCGCAGCGAAGCTCCGGCTCGATCGCAGTCAGTTGGGCTCGGAGGGGCCGGTCGCTGCGCTCCGTCTGAACGGCAGGTTTCGAAAAACGAACTCAGCGGAGCCAGGTCCGCTTCCTGCGCGCTGCTGCCCGAACCGAACACCGCATGCGACCGGAGCCCGCTCTAAACCAGTGCGCGACCAGATTTCTGGACCGGCCGAATGAAGCTCTTCGCAACCGCCCTTCCCCCGCACTGGAATCGCATAAGCGCCAATAGGTTGAAGCCGAAGTCTGGGGAGCTCCATTCCCAACCCTTCAATCGGACATTCTGGCAAAAGGCGGTGGAGCGGTTTCTCCATCCGCCGGTGATATGCGCGCATGGCGCAGCTTTTGCCGCCGCGCTATGGGTCTGCCATGACACGTAAAGAAACCCAGTCCGCGCGCATTGCGCGGGTGCTCGCGGATCGGATCATCTCGGGGGCCATTCCGCCCGGCGCCCGGCTTCGGCAAGACCATATCGCCGTCGAATTCCAGGCCAGCCATGTACCCGTCCGAGAGGCCTTCCGTGCACTGGAGGCGCAGGGGCTTGCCGAGGGCGAGCTGCGCCGGGGATACCGCGTAACAGATTTCGATGTTGCCGAGCTGCGAGAGGTGGCGGAGATGCGGGCCAGTCTCGAAGTGTTGGCGCTGCGCAATGCCGCGCCCAAAATGACTCGCGCGATCCTTGCCGAGGCTGATGCGGTCACGCGGCAGGGCGACCGCGCCTGCAACGTCCGAGACTGGGAGGCCGCGAACCGGCATTTCCACAGACTCATCCTGTCGCCCTGTCAGATGCCGCGTCTGCTGCGCAGCATCGATGACCTGCATGCCGCCAGCGCACGTTTCCTCTTCGCCGCTTGGCGACGGGACTGGGAGGCGCGCACCGATCATGACCATCGGGCCATCCTCGAGGCGCTGCGAAAGGGGCAGGTCGACTTGGCCTGCGCCGTCCTAGCGCGGCACGTCGGCTGGATCGGCAAGCGCAAGACGGCGAGAAAAAATTCCATTATTACCGACACATACGATATTTCTGGGTAATTATCTATAATCTGAGTTGTTTCGAAACCGCTCTTTGCTCGAGTTTGATGATCATCATCTAACCACCCGAGGAGAGCCTTTCGATGACATCCCTGACACCCGCGCACGCGCATGGACTACCTCTCTGGCGCAGCCTCGCGTTTGCCCTTGCCGGCGCCGCGCTGATCACGATTGGGGCCAAGGTCCAGGTCCCATTCTGGCCGGTTCCGATGACCCTGCACACGTTGGCGATCTGCCTCGTCGCGGCAGGGCTGGGGCCGCGGCTCGGCCTTGCTGCCATGACTGCTTATCTCGGTGCGGGCTCGCTAGGGCTGCCGGTTTTTTCGGGCACACCGGAGCGTGGCATCGGTCTCGCCTACATGGCGGGCCCCACCGGAGGTTACCTTGCCGGATTCCTGCTTGCGACGCCGCTCATCGGCACACTAGCACGGGGCCGTGGCTGGCTCGGCACGGCCTCGGCGATGATCGCAGGCCTTGCCCTCGTCTATGCCGTTGGCCTCGCCTGGCTCGCGCTCTTCATCCCGGCCCCAAAACTGCTCACAGCCGGCCTCACACCGTTCCTGCTGGGTGATGTCTTGAAGATCGCGCTGGCCGCGACGCTGATTTCACGCGCGTCCCGCCTGAAAGGACGCCCAGCATGATCCGCACGGATTGGACCATGGCAGAGGCGCGTGCGATCCATGCCCTCCCCTTACCCGAGATAATAGCTCAGGCGCAGGCCGCGCACCGTGCCCATTTCGACCCCACCGAGATCGAGACCGCCAGCCTTTTGTCGATCAAGACCGGCGGCTGCCCGGAGGATTGCGGCTACTGCGCGCAGTCGGCGCACTACGACACTGGCGTGAAGGCAAGTAAACTGATGGGCAAAGAGGCTGTTCTTGCCGCCGCACAGCGGGCCAAGGACGCCGGGGCGCAGCGCTTCTGCATGGGGGCGGCATGGCGAAGCCCCAAGGACCGTGATATGGATCATCTTTACGAGATGGTTCAGGAGGTGGCCGAGCTGGGACTCGAGACCTGCATGACGCTGGGTATGCTAAACCCGGATCAGGTAACGCGGCTGAAGGAAGCCGGGCTCGATTTCTACAACCACAACATCGACACTTCGCCAAACTACTACGCGCAGATCGCCACGACTCGCACAATGGACGACCGGCTTGAGACCTTGGCTCATGTCCGCAAGGGCGGGATCCGGGTCTGCTGCGGTGGCATCCTCGGGATGGGCGAGGCGGAAGAGGATAGGATTGCTATGCTGGTCACGCTCGCCACACTGCCCGAGCACCCTCAGAGCGTTCCGGTGAACCTGTGGAATGCCGTCGACGGCGTGCCGGTCCAAGAGCGCGCCGAGACAATTGATCCCTTCGCCCTGGTCCGCGCTGTGGCTCTGGCGCGCATCCTGATGCCAGCCTCGGTTGTGCGGCTCTCGGCCGGGCGCACCGGGATGAGCGATGAGTTGCAAGCGCTGTGCTTTTTAGCGGGCGCAAACTCGATCTTCGTGGGGGAGCAATTGCTAACCACCGAAAATCCATCCGCTAGCCAGGACGCCGCGCTGTTCGCGCGTCTCGGCATGCGCACTGCAAAAATCGTGCCGAAAAGCTCGCCAAGTGAAACTGGTGACACTGCACTTTCGTCACAACCTGTATGAGGAACTTGTCGGGCCCTCAAGGCCCGCCAACACTAATCGCCGCCGGCCTCGAAACTACTACAGCAGCCCCTCACCATACGCCGAAGCAGTGCTCGGCCCTGCCCTACGTCCCAAATCATTTTGCAGTTTAAGATATTTATTCTGTCTGCACTTTCGCGGACGAACTTCGTGCCCTGTTTCAGTAGTTCATTTGCGCCGAGAGTGTTCAGGAGGCATGCACAGTTCCCCAACGCTGGACCGCCAGAAGCTGCAATTTCACGGCTGCTTCACGATGACGGCCTGATAGCGCCATCTGGGATGCGGCTCCGTACCCAACGCAGATTGGGCTGCGCGAGGCGGCCGAATGTTGAGAGCTCAAGGGTAGTTGCAACAAGCTCCGCTTTCTCAGTTTCGCCATTGCCTTTCTGAAGGCTTCTACCGTTGTGCGCAGGCTTCACAGCCTTGGCACCGGCGGAACCATCGCCGCCAAGTGCCCGTTGGACCGGAAACCCCAGCACCCGCAGGAGCGATTTCATGGACAGGCTTCCAGCCGACGATCACCGCGCCGAAACGCAGGATCCGGACACGCCCTTCGACAAACATCCGGCGGGCGGATGGGGCTCGCTCCGGGGCGTGGCGCGCATCGCTGGCGAGACCGGGCTGCCGACTGTGGCGACCAAAGTTCTTGCCAAACTCAACAAGCCCGGCGGGGTCATGTGCTCGTCCTGCGCGTGGGCCAAGCCCACCAAACCCAACACATTCGAGTTCTGCGAAAATGGCGCGAAGGCTACGCTCTGGGAGCTTGATCGCAACCGCGCGGGGGCTGAGTTCTTTGCGCAACACAGCGTCGAGGATCTGCGCGGCTGGCACGACCACGATCTCGAGAAATCCGGGCGGCTCACCGAGCCGCTGCGCTATGAACCCGCGCTCGATAAGTATGTTCCGGTCAGCTGGGGCGAGGCCTTTACCGAGATCGGCCGTGAGCTGCGCGGTATGCCCCCGGAAAAGGCGGTGTTCTATGCGTCGGGTCACGCGGGACTGGAGGCCTCTTATCTTTACGCCCTTTTCGCGCGCGCCATGGGGCATCAGAACCTCCCGCAAAGCTCGAATATGTGCCACGAGACCACGAGCGTGAACCTGCAGAACTTTATCGGTACGCCCGTGGGCACCTGCACGCTCGAGGATTTCGAGCATTGCGACACGATCTTCTTTTTCGGCCAGAACACCGGCACCAACAGCCCCCGCTTCCTGCATGTGCTGAAAGAGGCCGTGGAGCGCGGCTGCCGGATCGTCACCTTCAACCCGGTGCGCGAACGCGGACTGATCGAGTTCACTGACCCGCAAAGCCCCAAGCAGATGACCCTCGGTAAGCCGACGCAGATCTCGGAGAAATACTACCAGCTGCGCCCCGGCGGAGACATCGCGGTGATCGCGGGGCTGATGAAATGCGTGCTCGAGGCCGAAGACGCCGCGCCTGGCACAGTGCTCGACCAAGACTTCATCGAGGCGCATACCACCGGCTTTGCCGAGACCCAGCTGGCGGTGCGCGCCGCCGATTGGGCCGAGATCGAGCGCCACTCTGGACTGACCGAGGCGATGATCCGCGAGGCGGCGGAGGTCTATCTCTCGGCCAGGAACGCAATCGGCATCTATGGCATGGGTATGACCCAGCATGTGAACGGCTGGCTGAATCTCGGGATGCTGTGTAACCTACTGATGATACGAGGTAATATCGGCAAGCTTGGAGCTGGCATCTCGCCGGTGCGCGGCCATTCAAATGTGCAGGGCCAGCGCACCGTGGGCATCGGTGAGAAATCGTCCCATATGCCCGCTGACAAGCTGCGCGATCTTTTCGGGATCGAGGCCCCCACCCGCGAGGGGCTTAACGCAGTGCACGCCTGCGAGGGTATTTTGGATGGCAGCGTCGAGGCAATGATCTCACTCGGTGGCAACCTGATCCGGGCCCTACCCGACCGCGAGCGCATGGAGGCGGCTTGGCCTAGCCTGCGGCTGACGGTGCACGTGTCAACCAAGCTCAACCGCTCGCATCTGGTGCCCGGAGAGGTCAGCTACATCCTGCCCTGCCTTGGCCGAACCGACCGTGACATTCAGGTGACCGGCCCGCAGGCTGTGTCCATGGAGGATACCTTCTCGCATATCTACGGCTCAATTGGCGGCGCCGAACCCCCCTCGGAACACGTACGCTCGGAACTGGCCATCGTCGCTGGCATGGCCAAGGCGACGCTGCCGGAAGACCCACGGCTCGACTGGGACGGCTGGACGGCAAACTATGATCTGGTGCGCGACCTGATCGCCCGCACGTTCCCGGATGATTTTGCTGATTTCAACGAAAGGCTGATGCAGCCCGGCGGCTTTTACCGCGGTAATCCGGCGCGCGATCGGGTCTGGAAGACGGAAAGCGGCAAGGCCCAATTCACGCCCCCGACCACGCTTTCGGCGCTCGGCGCGGCCCCTCTGGACGAGGAGGTGATGACGCTGATCACCCTGCGCTCAAACGATCAGTTCAACACCACGATCTACGGTTTTTCCGATCGGCTGCGAGGGCTGAGTGGCGCACGTGAGATCGTCATGATCAATCGCCGCGAGATGCGGCGGCTCGGGCTGACCGAGGGCCGGAAGGTGTCGCTTGTAACCGCCATCGAAGATGGGGTGACGCGGCGGGTAGAGGGCTTTGCCGTCACGCCCTACGATCTGCCCGACGGCTGCATCGCGGGCTATTACCCCGAGCTTAATCCACTAGTGCCGCTCGCTTATCACGAGAAGAACTCGCAGACCCCCGCTTATAAGGGCACGCCGGTGAGGATCGTCGCATGAGCCTGCACCAGCCCCTGACCGGCACGCGCCCTGCCTTGTCGCCGCTGATCGAGGAAACTCCGGTGGCGCTGACCTGCGATGGCAGCACGCTGGCGGTGATGATGGCCACCCCCGACGATCTGAAGGATTTCGCGCTCGGCTTCGCCCTGACCGAAGGCATCCTTCACCGTCCGGACGAGCTGCGCGAGCTGGAGATCGTGCATCACGCCGACGGGATGGAAGCGCGCATGTGGCTGGCCCCTGAAGCGTCGAGCCGGGTGATGAGCCGCCAGCGCGCCATGGTCGGTCCGGTGGGCTGCGGGCTGTGCGGTATCGACAGCCTCGCCAAGGTCGCGCGCGAGCTACCCACGCTGCCTGAGGGTCCGCGCTTCGACGCTGCCGAGCTTGCCGAGGCGCCGGACCAACTGCGCGACCACCAGCCCCGGCATGACCGCACCCGCGCCTGCCACGCCGCGGGCTTTTTGGTGCCGGGGCGCGGCATTGCCTTGGCACGCGAGGACGTGGGGCGGCACAACGCGCTGGACAAGCTCGCCGGGGCTCTTTGCCGTGCCGGGCTTGACCCGGCGCAGGGTGCGGTAGTGATCTCGTCGCGGGTTTCCGCCGAGATGGTCCAGAAAACCGTTGCCATCGGGGCGACGGCCCTCGTCGCGCCCTCCGCCGCCACCGACTATGCGCTGCGCATCGCTCAGTCGGTCGGGCTCACGCTTGTTGCCCGAGGAAGCACGCGCGAGCCTTCCTTTCTAGTTGGAAGTGCTAGGGTCGACTGGCGGTGATGCCCCCGACGTAGGTGATGCATGGTACGTTTACGTTTCGGGAACCGTGTCGCCACGCTGGGGTGGGCAGCGAACGGGCAGGACCGCGCAGCAACCCGGCGGCCCAGATAGGAGAGCCTGATGAAAGACAGGTCCAACGGCAAGACGCAACCTAAACGCGGCGAAAATCCGGCCATTTCGGTCCGTCTGAGCGCTACCTGCTAGGCACCACTTAGTGTTTAGGTTGACGCTTGTCGCCCTGCAGGCCTCATCAGGATTGGCTATATCGCGAGGCAGCGGGTCACGCAGGCCTTCACGCCTCTGCACTCCGCATCGCAATACCACTCGGTTCGTTTTCCCGGCACGAGTGACAGGCCGCACAAGCCTAAGAAATCTTTTGCAAAAAAGGAACACTCGGCAGCCACGCGGCGTTGGGCTGTAGCAACTTTAGAAATTATGGAGATGACAATGCGCCATCTAGGATTGCATGCCCTTGCCTTCGTGATGATCGGCGGTGCCGCCGCGGCCCAGACGATGGACATCAGTAACCTGAGCTCGATCGACGATGCGGACATAATGACCGCCGAAGGCGACAAGGTCGGCGAGGTTGAGGAAATCCTGGTCGACAAGTCGGGCACCCCGGTTGCCGCCGTAATCGAGGTCGGTGGGTTCTTAGATATCGGCGACGAAGACGTGGTCATTATGCTCGAGGACATGACCTACGAAGACGGCGACTTCACCACCCAGCTCTCCGAAGGACAGCTCGAAAGTTTGCCAGTCTGGGACGACTGATGCCCCGCCGCGCGCCTTCTGGCGCGCGGCTTTTTCACGCCCGACACGGCATGCCTGAACCATCTGCCCGAACCTGCGCTCGCTTAGGCAATGGCCCCGCCACCCCGCTTGTTTCGATATTGGAGAATTAAATTGGAATCCGTACAGGCCAACATCACGGCGCTCGATATTGCGGTCATCGTCGGTTATCTTCTGGTGGTGCTGGTCATCGGCATATGGGTCTCGGTGCGCACCAAAACTGGAGAAGACCTCTTTCTCGGCGGACGTTCTCTGGCTTGGGGCGCTATCGGCTTTTCGCTGTTCGCCTCCAACATCTCCACAACCACAATCATCGGGCTGACCGGCTCGGCCTATGCGACCGGCATAGCCAGTTCGGCCTTCGAATGGATGTCGGGCATCCCGTTGCTTATGCTCGCCTTCATTTTCGCGCCTCTCTACCTCAAGGCCAAGGTCACTACGACACCCGAGTGGCTCGACTGCCGCTATTCGCGTCGCGTGCGCCTGTATTTCTCTGCACTGACCATCTTCTTCACCGTCGTCGTGGAAACAGCAGGCGGCCTTTACGCCGGCGGCGTGGTGCTGACTACGTTCTTCCCCGACGTGCCACTTTGGGCCAGTTGCCTCGCAATCGGCATGTTCGCCGGCGGTTACGCGGCCTCTGGCGGCCTCAAGGCGGTGGTATACACCGACGTTCTGCAGGCGATCATCCTCCTAGTCGGGTGCTCAATCACCGCCTTTCTTATGTTCCGCTCGCTCGATTTTTCCTGGACCGCGGTGCGCGACGCACTTCCCGAGGGCCACCTCGACTTGGTTAAGCCGATAGACGACCCGAGCCTGCCCTGGCCAGGCCTGTTCCTCGGGGTCTGGATGCTCGGCTTCTGGTATTGGGTCACCAACCAATACGTCGTGCAGAGGGTGCTCGGCGCGCGCAGCCTGCAGGACGCGCAGCGCGGGGCGCTGCTCGGCGGGCTGCTCAAATGCGTGCCGCTCTTTATCATGGTGCTACCGGGCGCGATGGCGGTGCCTCTGTTGCCTGATTTGCCCGAACAGGACATGGTGTTCCCCGTGATGATCACGCAAATCCTACCGGCCGGTCTGACAGGGCTCGTCCTCGCGGGGCTGGTCGCGGCGATCATGTCCACGGTCGACTCCACGCTCAATAGCTCCTCGACGCTGGTGGTGCATGACTTCATCACCAAGCCCGCAGAATCGGTCGAGCCGACGATGGCCCGCAAGTACGGCAGTATCTGCACACTGGTGTTCATGATCATGGCGGTGCTCGTCGCGCCCCTCATCCAGTACGCAGGTGGTATCTGGTCCTACCTGCAACAGGCCTTTTCGATCATCGTACCGCCCATCGTGGCGATCTATTTCCTCGGCGCGGTCAGCCGCCGTGTGAGCGAGCGCTCGGCCTTCGCAACGCTCATCACCATGCATGCGCTGGGAGTGGTGCTGTTTGCTCTAGGGCAGACCGGTGTCTGGCCGCTGCACTACACCGTCACTGCCGGGGTGATGACCATCGCCTCCTGCCTGCTGCATCTTAGCCTCTCGGCAACTGTCTACCCGTCCCGCGAAGCGCCCGAGGAAATGCTCATTTGGAAGCCCGCCGCGGCGTTTTCTAAGGCGGATGGCACGACATCGGGATTGCTCGACGTACGCCTGTGGGGGCTGGTGCTGCTAGCCATGATGGCCGCAATTCTCTTCGCCTTCTGGTAGACCTCTTGGGGGGCGCGCGTGATCGTGGAGCACGCTGACTAAGTCGGCAGGCTCTCTCTGCGTTGCCCCAAGACAGCTCCAGTCCCAAGATTCGACATTCATTTCATTAACGGTCCTGCGACGGTCGTCCAGTCTCACTGCGAGTAACGCCAGAGCTCGCAGTTCTCAGATTAGGCTATGCGCGCCATCGCAAGGCCCCTATCAATCTAGAAGTGCTACTGACCTGCTGTGTCTGCGACTACTGCCACGGCGACGCCATTGAATGGTTCGCTTGGTCAGTCAGCCTAAATGCGGTCGAACAGCTGGATGACTTCCTGGCTTCCTCGGGCGAATGCCTGTTTGGGATGCGAACCTTTGCTTTCAATCTGCGCGTACTCGCGCCAGTCGTCCCGCTGGAAAGAATGCCACAACTGTTCGAGGTCAGCGCGTTTTTCGACTGCCAAGGCTCGATGGGTTTGGCTCAGGGGGCTGAAGCGCGTGCGAACTTGTTCCTCTCGAAATTGTTCTGAGAGGTGCCCATAGGTGTTGCTGACTGTGATCGTATTCGCGTGTCCTAGCTGCTTCGCGACAATCTCCAAAGGAACTCCGGCTCGGACCAGATCGCTCGCATAAGTGTGGCGTAGGCCATGAAAGACAAAAGCCTTGGGAAGGCCCGCTTCCGAAACTGCCCGTCTGAAAAGCCCACTATGTTGACGCTTCCAGACCTTCCCCATGTCGGAACTAAAGACACGGTCGCGGTCCTGCTTTCCCTTACAACAAGAGAGAAAGAAGGCCATGCCTTCGTCAGGTAGAAAGACAAACCTTGCCGCACCTCTCTTGAAAGCTCCGATCCTGATCCCGAAGCCCTGCTGGCCGACATCTTCGACACGCAGCGAGCCCAATTCACCCACACGGCAGCCCGTGTAGAGCGCCGCGAGAACTAGTTTGCTCAGAGCGGGCGTACATGCATCAAGCAACCTCCGGCACTCTTCGCGGGTCAGAAATATGGTTCGCGGAGAATGCGCGACCGGAATTCGATGGAGGCAGCGCCAAGGTCGCTCCGACTGGATGCGGCTGCTGTCCCACGCGTGCCGACAGGCCATCCGCAAGATGCTGAGCAGCGAGTTGAACGTCCTCTTTCGTCTGCGCAGCACATCGACGGACAGTTCCTGCACCTCTTCGCGCGATGAGTATGGCATGAAGCCAAAACGCGGCGGCGTTTCGATCACCTGTTTGGCGAGAGCGAGAACGTCAGTCGCGTCAAAGTCTTCTAGGGGCAAATGCGCAAAGCTTGGAACCAAATGGTAGTTGATAAGGATAAGGTTATTGTAATGACCGCCGGGAGAGCGCGCCAAGCGAGTCCAGTCTGTGTAGTCGCGAAGAGCATGGCCCACCGTGTAAACATCCCCGATGGGGCATATGCTGATTTCTCGGGTCCTGCCGGTTGGCTTCGGTTCATTCGAGATTCTCTGCACTTCGGACTGCGCGAACCAAGCGAAGGCACGCTCCACAGCAAGAGCAAAGGTAACCTGCCCGCGCCCAAGGTTTAAGGCGGGTCCTAAGCATTTCTGAATGTAGCGCTTGTCCTTGGTCAGAATACGAGCAGTCCAGTTGCAAGTGCGGCCGTCCGGCCGATGAATCCCAAGGTGCCTACATTTGAGAAGAGAATGCCAATATGGCGTCTCTCGATACCGCAGGTCGGTGATGGCCGATTCGTCGGCAAACGGACACTCTTTGATCGCGTCGCGGGCCATAAACGGAATCTGCTCGGGCGAGTTCGGCGGAAACGTCATGCGGACCCTCCTTTGGCCACCTGCCGGCCAAAAGAATCCTACGTAGCCTTGGCACTACCGTCTCGCCAGAAAACGACAAATCTGCCGCCCAATTTCGGTAAAGGAGCCGACTTCTGAGTCACTTTGGCGAGAGCTTCTCCTGTTCTTCGGCGCGCTGCGAGCCCTCCGAAACATCCTTTTCCTCCACGCGCTCAAGAAAAAAACTTCTCGCCGTTTCGGTAAGTCCGTACCGGCTAATGTAGTCCGACACTACGTCGCCCAGAGACACAGTTTTCGTCATCATGGCGCTCCTTTCTCTCGGCACATCATACAAATGAAATGCTGAATGAAAGGTTAAGGCTGCGCATCAATGCGACGCCCCGCAAATACCTGGACTACCGAATGCCTGCCTAAGGTCTTCAAGGCCAAGCTCGCCGATCTCCAGAACTGACTTATGTGGAGTAGAAAATCAGACTTTGCGGTCAGACGTGAGTTCACGACCTGAGCCAGACAAATCAGCGCCATCCCAGGAAGCCTGAAAGCCCCATGACAAAGCAAAATGCTTAGCCGTGAAATTGGGTCTGCCACATCTTTATCCTCGTACGGCGCTGCGCAGTTCTACCAGCCCGCGCTCCATCAACTCCTCGGCTCCGGCCCTGTCCGAGGCCTCGACGTAGAGCCGCAATTCCGGCGCGTTGCCCGAGGGGCGGACATGGACGATGCGGCCATCGGGCAGCGTCATGCGCACACCGTCGGTGAGATCGCAGCCCGCCTCCTCGGCGCCGAGCCGCGACAGGAACTCCGCCCGCGCGCCCGCGTCCTCGCGCAGCTTTGCCACGAAGGGCTGCGAGGCTTCTTGCGGCACCTCCTGCAGCCGATCGGCCATGGTCACCACCGACGGCTCTTGCGCCACCCGCTCCGAAACCGTGCCCTCCCCGGCGGCGATCAGCACCGTGATCAGCGGCAGCATGCAATCGCGCG
>NZ_JAAGOU010000051.1:0-17091 GCF_010500775.1 Salipiger sp. PrR002 | reverse complement strand
TGATCTCGAGCGGTTTGCCGGCTTCCAGCGCCACGGCTGCACGGGTTCTCATGTCTCTGTCCTTCCTAAAGGGAATGCGGTTGTCCGCACCTAGCTTTGGCTTTCCTTCTGCCGCAAGCAGTTATGCGCCCTTTCGCGGAATTTTCACGACACGCCCCGGTTTTCATTGTTCAACAAATACGCAGCCCGCCACCCTGTCCGCGCTTTCATCTTTCCCCAAATACTCACCGCCATCCGCCGCGACAGGCGCGGCGCAAAAGAAAAGGGCCCCACCGTCTCCGGCAGGGCCCAGTCTCTCCGGTGGAGAGGATATCTTATTCGGCGTCTGCCAGAGCCTCTTCGGCTTCGAGGCGCGCTTTGTCGGCTGCGCCTTTGGCTGCGACGTCGCGGTCGACGAACTCGATGATCGCCATCGGCGCCATGTCACCATAGCGGAAGCCGGCTTTCAGGATGCGGACGTAGCCGCCCTGACGCTCAGCGTAGCGCGGGCCAAGCACTTCGAAGAGCTTCGCAACGTGCATGTCCTGCTTGAGCTGCGCAGCAGCCTGACGGCGGGCGTGGACGTCGCCGCGCTTGCCGAGGGTGATGAGCTTTTCCACCACGCGGCGCAGTTCTTTCGCCTTGGGCAGGGTGGTTTTGATCTGCTCATGCTCGATGAGCGAGCCGGCCATGTTTGCCCACAGCGCCTTGCGGTGCTCGTGGGTACGGTTCAGGCGGCGGTAACCTTTAGCGTGACGCATTTTCTATCTCCAGATACGTGTTTTGCTTTGTCCGGAACCCCATGCGTGCGGGGCCCTCTCCTTGGGGCGGAATTGCCCTTGTGTGAAAGGCGGGGTTTCCCCCGCCCCTCAGTTGGCTCAGAACTGGTCTTCCAGTTTCTTTGCCAGATCTTCGATGTTGTCCGGCGGCCAGTCCTCGACGTCCATGCCAAGGTGCAGACCCATGCCCGACAGCACTTCTTTGATCTCGTTCAGCGATTTGCGGCCGAAGTTCGGGGTGCGGAGCATCTCGGCTTCGGTCTTCTGGATGAGATCGCCGATGTAGACGATGTTGTCGTTCTTCAGGCAGTTCGCCGAACGCACCGACAGTTCCAGCTCGTCCACCTTCTTGAGAAGGAGCGGGTTGAACTCGAGACCATCGTCGTCGTCCTGACGGCCAGCGGATTCGGGCTCTTCGAAGTTGACGAAGATCGACAGCTGGTCCTGCAGGATGCGGGCGGCAAATGCGATCGCGTCCTCGGGAGTCACCGAACCATCGGTTTCGATCTTCATGGTCAGCTTGTCGTAGTCCAGAACCTGACCTTCACGGGTCGGCTGCACGTCGTAGGCGACTTTCTTGACCGGCGAGTAGATCGCGTCGATCGGGATAAGGCCGATCGGTGCGTCTTCGGGCTTGTTCTTGTCAGCCGAGACGTAGCCTTTGCCGGTGTTGACCGTCAGTTCCACGTAGAAATCCGCGCCCTCGTCGAGGTGGCAGATCACGTGATCCTTGTTCAGCACTTCGATGCCGGCGGTTTCGGCGATATCGGCAGCCGTCACCACGCCCGGACCTTTGGCGGTCAGGGACAAGCGCTTGGGGCCTTCGACTTCCATGCGGAGAGCCACACCCTTAAGGTTCAGGATGATGTCGGTGACATCTTCCCGCACGCCGGCGACCGACGAGAACTCGTGCAGAACGTTGTCGATCTGCACCGAAGTGATTGCCGCGCCCTGAAGGCTCGACAGCAGGACCCGACGCAGCGCGTTGCCGAGGGTCAGGCCGAAACCACGCTCGAGCGGCTCGGCGACGAGGGTCGCAACGCGGGTAGGATCGGCGCCGGGGCGAACCTCCAGCTGGGTCGGCTTGATAAGTTCAGCCCAGTTCTTGTGGATCATGCGTCCCTCCATTCCAGTCCGCGCCCCATGTCCAAAGGCGCAGACGCCCGAGGTTAAAATGACGAAGGCAGGGCCCCGCACGCATGGCAGGGCCCCACCCGATAAGTTGATGCGATCAGACGCGACGACGCTTCGGCGGGCGGCAGCCGTTGTGTGCAATCGGCGTCACGTCACGGATCGACGTGATGTTGAAGCCAGCAGCTGCCAGAGCGCGCAGAGCCGATTCACGACCCGAACCGGGGCCCTGAACTTCGACTTCCAGCGTCTTCACACCATGTTCCTGAGCCTTGCGGCCTGCATCTTCGGCGGCGAGCTGAGCAGCATAAGGGGTCGACTTACGCGAGCCCTTGAAGCCCATGGTGCCGGCGGACGACCAGGAGATCGCATTGCCTTGCACGTCCGAGATCAGGATCTTGGTGTTGTTGAACGACGAGTTAACATGCGCCACGCCTGCGGCGATGTTCTTGGAGACCTTCTTCTTGCCTCCGCGACGGGTATCACGTGCCATTGGTCAGCCTCCCTTATTTCTTCTTGCCTGCGATGGGCTTTGCGGGGCCCTTGCGCGTGCGAGCGTTGGTGTGAGTCCGCTGACCGCGGACCGGGAGGTTGCGACGGTGACGCAGGCCACGGTAGCAGCCAAGGTCCATCAGGCGCTTGATGTTCATCTGCGTTTCGCGACGCAGGTCACCTTCGACGGTGTAGTTCGCGTCGATGTGCTCACGGATCGCCAGAACTTCGGCGTCCGACAGCTCGTTCACACGACGGGTTGCGTCGATGTTCACGGCTTCGCAGATGGCTTTGGCGGAGGTGTCGCCGATACCGGTGATGTAAGTCAGGGCGATCGGCACCCGCTTATGGGTCGGGATGTTAACGCCGGCAATACGTGCCAAGTGTCTATTCCTTTCGTTGCGGTTCCGTAGCTCCAGAACCTTTTTTCACAACATGAGCCCGAGGCACGAAGGCGCCGCCGGGCTGTCCGCTGATGAGGTGATCTGCAAGGCAGGCGAAGCCAGCCCAACAAATTGAGTCTCTATAAGAGATGGGAGTGGGTATGAGGATTCGTAAGGGTCGTCAAGACCCATTCGGGAACCATTCTCGATCCCCATCGTTTACAGTCTCATGCAGGTCACGACAACCCTTCCCCAAGTCCCCGGCAGCCACCCTGCCCTCTCTTTTCACAGCGCGCAACCCCGCGTGAGCGAGGCGCATCAATGATTTACCAGTTGCTCTACACCAGCCGGTCGCTGTTCCCGCGGCGGCATCCTTCGGACGTGGACATCATGACCAAGGCCTTGGATCGCAATCTGATCCTCGGGGTGACCGGTTGTCTGCTACGCGAGGAAGGCGGATTCTGTCAGGTGCTTGAAGGGGCGCGCAGCACAGTGCGGGGCCTGTTCGAGGAGATCCGTCAGGACAGCCGCCATTTTTCGGTGGTCGAGCGGGTGAACCGGCAGGTCACCGAGCGCATGTTCCCACGCTGGTCGATGGCCTATGGCACCTTGTCGCTGGAGGATCGGGCGTATCTTACGCGCCTCTACGCCCAAGAGGGGCGGAACCTCTCGGTGGCCTTTGCCCGGGTGCAGCGGATCGCTGGGGCGGCCTGAGGCGGTTCTATATGAGGCGGGGAAGAAGGTGGGGGCTCTGCCCCCGTCCGCTGGCGCGGACTCCCCCGGGATATTTCCGCCAAGAGGAAGGCAGAACCCCGGAGGAGAAAAGGCTCAGTCGAGCTTGGCTGCGATGGCGGCTTTGACGTCGCCGATCTCGCCCAGACCATCCACGCGGGAGTGCTGCCCCTTTGCGTAGTAATAGCCGATCAGCGGCGAGGTCTGCTTGTAGTACTCCATCAGGCGCTTCTGCAGCGCCTGCGCGTTGTCGTCGGCTCGGCGCTTGAACTCGGTGCCGCCGCAGTTGGAGCATTTGCCATCGGCCGGGATCGGCTTGGTCAGGTCGTTGTAGACCTCACCACAGGATCCGCAGGTCGAGCGCGCGGTGATCCGCTCCACCAGCGCATCGTCGTTCACTCGAAGCTCGACCACGTGATCCAGCGTCTGGCCCTGCTCTTCGAGCAAGTCCGCCAGCGCATCCGCCTGCTTCAGCGTGCGCGGGAAGCCGTCGAAGATATAGCCGGCGGTGGGGTTCGCCTCGAGCTTTTCGCGGATCAGGCCGATGACGATCTCGTCGGTGACAAGCTCGCCACGCGCCATAACGTCGGCGACCTTGTTACCCATCTCGGTGCCGCTGTCCTTTGCCTCGCGCAGCATGTCGCCGGTCGAGAGCTGGATCATGCCGCGCTCTTCCACGAGGATCCGGGCCTGGGTGCCCTTGCCTGCGCCGGGCGGTCCAAGAAGAATGATGTTCATCGCCGTGCGGGTCCCTTCCGTTTGCGTGCCTTACCCTTACCGCGCAGCTGCGATTTCTGGATAAGACCTTCGTATTGATGTGCGAGCAGGTGGCTTTGAACCTGCTGGATCGTGTCCATCGTCACCGAGACCACGATGAGCACCGAGGTGCCGCCGAAGTAGAACGGGATGGCGAACTGCGAGCGCAGGACCTCGGGCAGCAGACAGACCGCCGTCAGATAGGCTGCGCCCAGCACCAGCACCCGGTTGACCACATATTCGAGGTGCTCGGCGGTTTTCTTGCCCGGACGGATCCCGGGAATGAAGCCGTTCTGGTTCTTCAGGTTGTCGGCCACTTCGTCGGTCTTGAACGACACGTTGTGCGTGTAGAAATAGGCGAAGAAGATGATCATGGCTGCGAAGAACAGCAGGTAGAGCGGCTGACCCGGGCCAAAGTAGGCGAGGATCGTCGACATGATCGGACCGGTGGAGCCAGCTTGGCTGAAGGTCGCGATCGTCGTCGGCAGCAGCAGCAGCGAGCTGGCGAAGATCGCCGGGATCACGCCCGCCGGGTTCACCTTGATCGGCAGGTGCGATTGCTGCGCTTCGGTCATCCGCATGCCGACCTGACGGCGCGGGTATTGGATGGTGATCTTGCGCAGGGCGCGTTCCATGAACACCACGAACATGATCACCGCGACGACCATGACGATCACGCCGATAATCAGCGCCGGCGAGATGGCGCCCGAGCGGCCCGAGGCGAAGAACTGTGCCAGCGCCGCCGGAATCTCGGCGATGATGCCCACGAAGATGATGAGAGAGATGCCGTTGCCGATGCCGCGGGCGGTAATCTGTTCACCCAGCCACATCAGGAACATCGTGCCGCCCACAAGGGTGATCACCACGGCGGCACGGAAGTACCAGCCCGGATCATGGGCGAGATCGCCCGCCTCAAGGCTCACCGCAAGCCCGTAGGCCTGGAACAGCGCCAGAGCGACCGTGCCGTAGCGGGTGTACTGGTTGATCTTCTTGCGGCCCTGCTCGCCTTCTTTCTTCAGCTGCTCAAGCGCCGGCACCATGGCCGTCAGCAGCTGAACGATGATCGAGGCAGAGATATAGGGCATGATGCCGAGGGCGAAGATGCCCATCCGTCCCAGCGCGCCACCGGTGAACATGGAGACCATGCCGCCGATGCCCTGACCGGCCTGCTCCATGAACTGGCGCAGCGCGGCGCCGTCGATGCCCGGAACGGGGATATATGTGCCGAGTCGGTAGACGATCAGCAGCCCCAACGTAAAGAAGATACGGTTGCGAAGGTCCGTCGCCTTGCCAAGCGCCGCCCAGCTGGTGTTGGCGGCCATTTGTTCCACAGCGGATGCCATGAGGGTCCTCTCTCAGACGAAACGCCGCCGGGGCGCTTTCCGGCTCCGGCGGCGTTCGTGGAAAACGTGGGGCCTTATGTAAGCGGCACGGCGGCCGCTCACAACCCGCTTATTCGGCCGCGGCTGCGGTCTTGAGCGCGCCACCTGCCTTCTCGACCGCCTCGACAGCGGCTTTCGAAGCACCGGTCACGTCGATGGTCAGAGCGGAGGTCACTTCGCCCTTCGCCAGAACGCGGATGCCGTCGAGCTTGCGGCGCACGAGGCCGGAGGTCACCAGCGTGTCTTCGTTGATCGAAGCGGCGTCGAGTTTGCCGGCTTCCACGAATTTCTGGATCAGGCCGAGGTTGACCACGGCGTAGGACTTCCGGTTCGGCTTGTTGAAGCCACGCTTGGGAAGACGCTGGTAGAGCGGCATCTGGCCGCCTTCGTAGCCGTTGATGGCCACACCCGAACGCGATTTCTGGCCTTTGATACCACGGCCACCCATCTTGCCTTTGCCCGAACCCGGGCCACGGCCGATGCGCTTCTTCGTACGGGTTGCGCCTTCGTTGTCGCGAAGTTCATGAAGTTTCATTGTCGCTTCTCCTTGCCGGATGTGCCCCCCAGCGACGGATGGGGCAAACGCGGCATGCATGTTTTCGGAATCGGTGACGCGGATTCGTAGAACCCGGCCACCGGGGGCGTATAGCGCCCGATACGGCGCGGTGCAAGGGCAGTGACCTGCCGCCCGGGTCGCAGCGCTGAAGTATGGCTTCGGAACTGTTGCGAATTGGTTACCGCGAGCAGCCTTCGAAGGCTGCTCCACATCTCTTGCAAGAGCTGTGTCCCCTGCCCCGCACCCGTCGCACAAAAGAAAACGCCCCGGCATGAGGTCCGGGGCGTTTCCGAGATTGGCAAAGAGAGACGGCTCAGCCGCGCTCTTCGATGATCTCGACCAGGTGCGGGATCTTGCGGACCATGCCGCGCACGGCGGGGGTGTCCTCAAGCTCGCGGGTCTTGTTCATCTTGTTCAGGCCCAGGCCGATCAGCGTCTGGCGCTGCACGGCGGGGCGACGGATCGGCGAGCCGATCTGCTTCACAACGATGGTCTTAGCCATGGGTCTCAGGCCTCCTCAGCCACTTGCGACGATTCCGCGGGGGCCTCGTCACGCTTGGGGAGGATGTCGGCGACCTTTTTGCCACGACGCTGTGCGACGCTGCGGGGCGAGTTCACCTTCTCCAGCGCGTTCAGGGTAGCGCGGATCATGTTGTAGGGGTTCTGCGAACCGATCGACTTGGCGACCACATCGTGCACGCCGAGCATCTCGAACACGGCACGCATCGGACCACCGGCGATGATCCCGGTACCGGTCGGTGCGGTGCGCATCACCACACGGCCAGCGCCGTGACGGCCTTCGATGTCGTGGTGCAGCGTGCGGCCTTCGCGCAGCGGCACGCGAATCATTTTGCGCTTCGCTTGCTCGGTCGCCTTACGGATGGCCTCGGGGACCTCCTTGGCCTTACCTTTGCCGAAGCCCACGCGGCCCTTCTGGTCGCCGACGACGACGAGCGCGGCAAAGCCGAAACGCTTACCGCCTTTGACGGTCTTCGACACACGGTTGATCGCGACAAGGCGATCGGCGAATTCCGGAGCTTCGTCGCGCTCGCGACGGTTCCGGCGGTTCTCACGTTCTGCCATCTGGCATCCTTTTCTCAGGTTGGCGCGTGGCGGTTCAGGCCGGAGCCCGTGCCGCATCGGCACCGTTTGGTCCAATCCAGGTGATCGACGCGCCAAGCGGGCCGTGATCCCGGATCATCGAGGCGTTGCCGCCTGCAAAAGCGCAAGGCGGGACGAGCCCGCCTTGCGTGTTTCGATCCTGCGGCGGGCTGACCCGCCGCCAAGATCAGATTTTCAGGCCTGCTTCGCGGGCTGCGTCGGCCAGAGCCTTGACGCGACCGTGATACAGGAAACCACCGCGGTCGAAGTAAGCTTCTTCGATGCCGGCTTTCTTGGCGCGTTCGGCGATTGCCGCACCCACCTTCTGAGCCGCGTCGATGTTCGCGCCGTTGCCGGTCACGCCCAGATCCTTCTCCATCGAGGAGGCGGAGGCCAGGGTCACACCGCGAACGTCGTCGATCAGCTGAACGCTGATGTTCTTGTTCGAGCGGAACACCGAGAGGCGCACGCGACCGGCGTTGGACTTGCGAAGCTTGTTCCGGACGCGCAGGCGGCGCTTGAGGAACAGTTCCCGTTTGCTGAGTGCCATTTTCTGCGTCCTTACTTCTTCTTGCCTTCCTTGGCGAAGATGTATTCGCCTTTGTAGCGAATACCCTTGCCTTTGTAGGGCTCGGGGCGGCGCCAGTCGCGGATGTTCGCCGCAACCTGACCAACCTGCTGTGCATCATGACCTTCGATGATGATCTCGGTCGGCTTCGGCGTGGTCACCGTGATGCCTTGCGGGATGTCGAAGTTCACATCGTGGCTGTAGCCGAGGTTCAGCTTCAGGATCGAGCCCTGGACCGCGGCGCGGTAACCCACACCCTGGATCTCAAGCTCTTTCTTGAAGGTGTTCTGAACACCGTGGACCATGTTCGCAACAACGGTACGGGACATGCCCCACTGCTGACGCGCGCGCTTGGAGTTCCCGCGCGGCGTCACGGTGATGACATTGTCTTCGACCGCGATGGTCACATCGTCGGTAGCGTTGAAGGTCTGGGTCCCTTTCGGGCCCTTCACTTCGACGGTCTGACCGGAGACGGATGCAGAGACACCCGACGGCAGCTCGACCGGTTTTTTCCCAATACGAGACATGAGTCCCTCCTTAGAATACCGTGCAGAGCACCTCGCCGCCGACATTGGCAGCGCGGGCGTTTGCGTCCGACATCACGCCTTTGGGCGTGCTGACAATCGAGACACCCAGGCCCTGACGGACCTGCGGGATGTCGCTCACGCCCATGTACACACGGCGGCCCGGCTTCGACACCCGCTTCAGTTCGCGGATGACGGGGGTGCCGTCGAAGTACTTCAGGCTGATCTCGAGCGTCGGGTGACCGTTTACGTCGGTGCCCTTCTCGTAGCCGCGGATGAAACCTTCGTCCGCCAGCACGTCGAGAACCCAAGCGCGCAGTTTGGAAGCCGGGGTCGAAACGACCGACTTGCCGCGCATCTGGGAGTTACGGATACGGGTGAGCATATCGCCGATAGGATCGTTCATCTCATACCCTCCTTACCAGCTCGATTTCACGAGACCGGGTGCCAGGCCGTTCGAGCCGAGTTCGCGCAGGGCGATACGGCTGACCTTGAGCTTCCGGTAATACGCGTGCGGACGACCGGTCAGCTGGCAACGGTTGTGCAGACGGGTCGGCGAGGAGTTGCGCGGCAGTTTCGCCAGATCAAGGCGAGCCTTGAAACGCTCTTCCATCGGCTTGGTTTCGTCGTTCGCGATCTCTTTCAGAGCGGCACGCTTGGCGGCATACTGTTCCACCAGCTTCTGACGCTTCTTTTCGCGTTCGATCATGGATTTCTTAGCCATGTGTCTCGCTCCTCAGGCGTTGAAGGGCATGTTGAAATGCTTCAACAGCGCCTTGGCTTCCGCGTCGGTTGCGGCGGTGGTCGTGATGATCACGTCGATACCCCAAACCTCATCGACTTTGTCGAATTCGATTTCCGGGAACACGATGTGCTCCTTGATGCCCATGGCGAAGTTGCCACGGCCGTCGAAGGACGGCTTCACACCACGGAAGTCGCGGATACGCGGCATCGCGATGTTGATCAGACGATCGAGGAAGTCGTACATCCGGTCACCACGAAGCGTGACCTTGGCACCGAGCGGCATGTCTTCACGGACGCGGAAGCCGGCGATCGACTTCTTTGCCTTGGTGGTGACGGCCAGCTGACCAGCGATCTTGGTCAGGTCTTCCTGAGCCGATTTCGCCTTTTTGGAGTCGCGCACGGCTTCTGCACCGCAGCCGATGTTCAGAACGATTTTATCCAGCGAAGGGATCTGCATGTCGTTCTTGTAGCCGAACTCTTCTTTCAGAGCGGCTTTGATCGTCTCGCGGAACTGCGTCTTGAGACGCGGCGTGTAGGTCGCGGTATCAAGCATCGATCACGTCTCCCGTGGTCTTGGCGAAGCGGACCTTCTTGTCACCTTCCATACGGAAGCCGACGCGGGTTGCTTTGCCGTTGGCATCGACGATCGCCAGGTTCGACAGGTCGATCGGCATCGCCTTCGGCGTGCGGCCGCCCTGCTCGGTCTGCGACTGGCGCTGGTGACGGATGGCCATGTTCACGCCACCGACAACTGCCTTGCCACCTTTGGGATCGACGGACTCGATGGTGCCGGTCTTGCCTTTGTCCTTGCCGGACAGGACGACGACCTTGTCACCTTTACGGAGTTTAGCAGCCATTACAGCACCTCCGGAGCGAGCGAGATGATCTTCATGAAGTTCTTCGCGCGCAGTTCGCGAACCACCGGCCCGAAAATACGGGTACCAACAGGCTCGCCCGCGTTGTTCAGGATGACGGCCGCGTTGCGGTCGAAGCGGATCGACGTGCCATCTTCACGACGAACTTCCTTGGCGGTGCGCACGACGACGGCCTTACGGACGTCACCTTTTTTCACGCGGCCGCGCGGAATGGCCTCTTTCACCGAGACGACGATGATGTCGCCGACCGATGCGTAGCGGCGATGCGAGCCGCCGAGGACCTTGATGCACTGAACTTTCCGGGCACCGGAATTGTCAGCAACATCCAGATTGGTCTGCATCTGGATCATTTGGTTTCTCCCGACCTTTGGGGGTTGTTCTTGGTCTACCCCCCAGGGTTTCGATGATGCTGAGCACCATCGCAGGAAAAGCGCATGCCCCGGTCGTTAGACCGAGGCTAGACGCTTATTCTGCGATGACTTCCCAGCGCTTCGTCTTCGACTTGGGCGCGCATTCGATGATGCGGACCGTATCGCCAACGGCGAACTTGCCGGCCTCGTCATGGGCACGGTATTTCTTCGACTTACGAATGGTCTTTTGCATGACCGGGTGCTTGAAGCGACGCTCGACCGAAACGGTGACGGTCTGTGCGTTTGCCGTGGAGGTCACGGTGCCTTGCAGGATACGCTTGGGCATTACTTAGCCTCCCTTACTCGGTTGCGGCCGCGCCAGCGGCTTTTTGGTTCAGCACGGTGTTGACGCGGGCAACGTCGCGGCGCACCTGACGGATGCGGGCGGTGTTCTCGAGTGCGCCGGTCGCTTTCTGGAAGCGCAGGTTGAACGCTTCCTTTTTCAGCGCGACGAGCTCGTCCCGGAGCTGGTCCGGGGTCTTGTTCGCAAGTTCTTTGGCGTCCATAAGGTCGCTCCTTCGTTTCAACATCACCGGAGAGCCCCGTCGTTATGCGGGTCACCCTGATTCCCGGTGGAGGTGGATGAGCGCGCGATATAGGCCAGATTCCAGAGCATGACAACCCTGTAAAACAAGGGCCCGCGCGCATGGCTGGGTTGCCCTAGCTGGGGTCTCAGACGCGGACCCCAGCAGTGGTGGGGGCAGCCCCCCGGATCACTCCCACTTGTAGTTGAAGCTGACCGAGATGCGCTCGTCTTCGGACATGTTCATCGGCACCTCGTGGCGCAGCCAGCTCTCCCAGAGCAGCACGTCGCCCACTGCAGGGGCCTCGTAGATGAAGCTCTTGAGCTCTTCACGGCAGCCCTTGCGGCGCGTCGGAGCGGCCATCATCATCGGCAGCCGCGGGTCTTCCAGCTTCAGCGCGCTGGCACCATCGGGCATCGACACATAGGTGGTGCCGGAGATCACCGAATGCGGGTGGATGTGCGAGCTGTGGGTGCCGCCCTCGGGCAGGATGTTGATCCACAGATCCTCGAGCACCAGCGCCTTGTCACCAAGGTCGAACTCGAGGTCCTCGGCAAAGGCCGCCACGTGCTGATCCAGCGCTTTCACCAGATCGCCAAAGATCGGAAAGCGCCACGGCAGGTCGGTCAGCGACGCATAAGAGGTGTATCCCGGATAAGCGTTGTTCTCGCACCACTCCTGCCCGGCCTCGTCATCCTCGGCGATGGAATAGCACGAACCCTCAAGCTCATCGGCGTCGATCGCCGGATCGAACTCCGACAGCCGGGCGCGGTAGAGACGGGTCGCAAAGAGGGAACGGATCTGGGCCATGGCGCGGTCCTCTGTCCTGATGCGCAGCACAGGCCCCCCTGCCCCGCGCGGGATTGAAATGGAAAGCCCCCGCCGATTGCTCGGCGGGGGCCTTTTTCATGCGGTTATCCCGAAGGGATTACCAGTCCTCGCGAACCACGACGCGCGACTTGATCGGCAGTTTCATGGCCGCCAGACGCAGCGCCTCACGGGCGACGTCCTCGGGCACACCGTCGATCTCGAACATCACGCGGCCGGGCTTCACTTTGCAGGCCCAGAAATCCACGGAACCTTTACCCTTACCCATCCGGACTTCGGTGGGTTTGGAGGTCACGGGAGTGTCCGGGAAGATACGGATCCAGACCCGGCCCTGACGTTTCATGTGACGCGTCATCGCGCGGCGAGCCGCTTCGATTTGGCGAGCAGTCACACGCTCGGGCTGAAGAGCCTTCAGGCCGTAGTGGCCGAAGTTCAGGTCGGAACCGCCCTTGGCCTCACCCTTGATGCGGCCTTTGAACATCTTCCGGAATTTAGTGCGTTTCGGTTGAAGCATTTCTCAAACCTCCTCAGCGACGGCCGCCCATGGCGCCGCGCGGAGCCGGACCGTCTTGCAGTTCCTGCGACTTGCGATCGCGGGCTGCGGGGTCATGCTCCATGATCTCGCCTTTGAAGATCCAGACCTTGATCCCGATGATACCATAGGGGGTCGTGGCTTCTACGTGCGAGTAATCGATGTCGGCGCGCAGGGTGTGCAGGGGCACACGGCCTTCGCGATACCACTCAGTACGTGCGATCTCGGCACCGCCCAGACGACCAGCGACGTTCACCCGGATACCCAGGGCGCCCATACGCATTGCGTTCTGCACGGCACGCTTCATCGCGCGACGGAACGACACACGACGCTCGAGCTGCTGCGCGATGCTCTCACCCACGAGGCGGGCGTCGAGCTCGGGCTTGCGCACTTCAACGATGTTGAGGTGCAGCTCGCTGTCGGTCATCTTCGCCAGCTTCTTGCGCAGGACTTCGATGTCCGCGCCTTTCTTGCCGATGATGACGCCGGGGCGTGCGGTGTGGATCGTGACGCGGCACTTCTTGTGCGGACGCTCGATGATGATGCGGGCAACACCGGCCTGCTTGCACTCTTCGTGGAGGAATTCGCGGATTGCGATGTCTTCCAGAAGCAGATCACCATAGTCCTTGGTGTCGGCGTACCAGCGGCTGTCCCAGGTGCGGTTGACCTGGAGGCGCATGCCGATCGGATTGGTCTTGTTACCCATTAGGCTTGCTCCTCGACCTGACGCACCTTGATGGTGAGTTCCGAGAACGGCTTGTTGATGCGACCAAAGCGGCCACGTGCACGCGGACGACCGCGCTTCATCACAAGGTTCTTGCCCACATAGGCCTCGGCGACGACGAGCTCGTCAACGTCCAGACCGTGGTTGTTCTCGGCGTTCGCGATAGCGGACTGAAGGCATTTCTTCACGTCCACGGCGATCCGCTTTTTCGAGAAAGTCAGGTCCGTGAGAGCACGGTCGACCTTCTTACCGCGGATCAGCGCGGCCACCAGGTTCAGCTTCTGGGGCGAAGTGCGCAGCATGCGCAGCTTTGCCATCGCCTCGTTGTCCGCCACGCGGCGGGGATTCTTATCCTTGCCCATGGCTTACTTCCTCTTGGCTTTTTTGTCAGCCGCGTGACCGTAATAGGTCCGAGTCGGCGAGTACTCACCGAACTTCTGACCGATCATGTCTTCGGAGACGTTCACGGGAACATGCTTCTGGCCGTTGTAGACGCCAAACGTCAGACCCACGAACTGGGGCAGGATCGTCGAGCGGCGCGACCAGATTTTGATGACTTCGTTCTTGCCAGATTCGCGGACTTTCTCGGCCTTTTTCAGGACGTAGGCGTCGACGAACGGGCCTTTCCAAACAGAGCGCGTCATGGATTACCGCCCCTTCTTCTTGGCGTGGCGCGAGCGGATGATCAGCTTTTGCGACGCCTTGTTGGTGTTGCGGGTACGCTTGCCCTTGGTCGGCTTGCCCCACGGGGTCACCGGGTGACGACCACCCGAGGTACGACCCTCACCACCACCGTGCGGGTGGTCGATCGGGTTCATCACGACGCCGCGGACGCTCGGACGCTTGCCATAGTGGCGGTTACGACCGGCTTTACCGAGGTTCTGGTTCGAGTTGTCGGGGTTCGACACGGCACCGATGGTGGCCATGCATTCCTGACGAACCATGCGCAGTTCACCCGACGAGAGGCGGATCTGTGCGTAGCCACCGTCACGGCCGACGAACTGGGCGTAGGTGCCCGCGGCGCGTGCGATCTGACCGCCCTTGCCGGGCTTCAGTTCGATGTTGTGGACGATGGTACCGATCGGCATGCCCGAGAAGGGCATAGCGTTGCCGGGCTTGATGTCGGCCTTGGCCGACGCGATCACGCGGTCGCCGATGGCGAGGCGCTGCGGGGCCAGGATGTAGGCCTGCTCGCCGTCGTCATACTGAACCAGTGCGATGAACGCGGTCCGGTTGGGGTCATATTCGATGCGGGCCACGGTGGCCGACACGTCGAACTTGTTCCGCTTGAAATCGACGATGCGATAGAGACGCTTTGCGCCACCGCCGCGGCGGCGTGCAGTGATCCGTCCGGTGTTGTTCCGGCCGCCCGACTTCGTCAGACCCTCGGTGAGGGCTTTGACGGGACGTCCTTTATACAGCTCCGAACGGTCGATCAGCACCAGCCCGCGCTGGCCCGGCGTCGTCGGCTTGTACGACTTAAGTGCCATGCTTTCTGTCTTCCGTTGTAATGCGACAGCACCCGCGTATCGGGTGTGCCGGAGTTTAGCCCCCCGAAGGTGGCCGGTTTAGAGGGCCCCGAAGGTCCCAGGCGATCTGTTCTTTCGAACAAAAGCGAAGCCCCGGACGAATCCGGGGCTCAGCGGATGGCCTGCTCTAGTCAAAGAGTCGATCAAGGTCAAGCGCAACCGCCGCCGCAAAGGGCCTCGAGGCCCTTATTTGCCGGGGTTTGGGGCGATTTCCGCCCTCCCCCGCCCGCCCGCGGAATGCAGCCGGGAATTGGAAAAGCCCCCGCCGAAGCGAGGGCTTTCCCGAACTTGCCGAAGGCAACGATCAGAGACCGGTGGTCACGTCGATCGTGTTGCCCTCTTCGAGGGTCACATAGGCCTTCTTGACGTCGTTCCGCTTGCCGATCTGGCCGCGGAAACGCTTGACCTTACCTTTGGTGATGGTGGTGTTCACCGATTTCACCTTCACGCCGAAGAGCGCCTCGACGGCCTCTTTGACTTGCGGTTTGGTCGAGTCGATCGCCACTTCGAAAACCACGGTGCCGTTCTCGCCGACCATGGTGGATTTCTCGGTGATGATCGGCTTGCGGATCACGTCGTAGTGTTGTGCCTTAGCGGTCATTTCAGTCGAGCCTCCAGAGCTTCGACACCCGCTTTGGTGAGCACGAGAGTGTCACGCTTGAGGATGTCATAAACGTTGGCGCCGACGGAGGGCAGCACGTCCAGACCGTCGATGTTTGCGGCGGCGCGGGCGAAGCCCTCGTTCACCGAAGCACCGTCGATCACCAGCGCGCGCTTCCAGCCCAGGCTCTTGACCTGTGCCGCCAGCGTCTTGGTTTTGCCATCGGTCTCCGCGGTGTCGATCACCACGAGCGAGCCGGTCTTGGCTTTTGCCGACAGAGCCAGCTTCAGGCCGAGTGCGCGCACCTTCTTGGGAAGGTCATGCGCGTGGCTGCGCGGGGTCGGACCCTTGTAGATACCACCCTTGCGGAAGATCGGCGCCTTGCGGGAGCCGTGGCGTGCGCCGCCGGTGCCCTTCTGGCGATAGATCTTCTTGGTCGAGTAGCTGACTTCCGAGCGGGTCTTGACCTTGTGCGTACCGGCTTGCGCCTTGTTACGCTGCCAGCGAACTACACGGTGCAGAATGTCGGCGCGCGGCTCGAGATCAAAGATCGCGTCCGTCAGCTCGACTTCGCCCGCGGCACCGCCGTCGAGTTTGATCACGTCGAGTTTCATTCGTCGCCTTCCTTCTTCTCAGCTTCGGCTTCAGCCGGAGCAGCAGCGGATTTCAGGGCAGCCGGCAGAGCAGCGTTCTCGGGGAACGGCTTTTTCACGGCGTCCTTGACAGTGACCCAGCCACCTTTCGAGCCCGGCACCGCGCCCTTGATCATGATGATGCCGCGGTCGGCATCGGTCTTCACGACCTGCAGGTTCTGCGTGGTGACGCGGACGGCACCCATGTGGCCGGCCATCTTCTTGCCTTTGAAGACTTTGCCCGGGTCCTGACACTGACCGGTCGAACCGTGCGAACGGTGCGAGATCGACACGCCGTGCGATGCGCGAAGACCACCGAAGTTGTGGCGCTTCATTGCACCGGCAAAGCCTTTACCGATGGTCGTGCCGGCAACGTCGACATACTGACCTTCGAAGTAGTGCTCTGCCGAGATCTCTTCGCCAACGGCGATGAGGTTCTCTGCATCAACGCGGAATTCCGCGATCTTCCGCTTCGGTTCCACCTTGGCCGCGGCGAAGTGACCACGCATGGCCTTCGACACGTTCTTGGCCTTTGCAGCACCGGCGCCGAGCTGAACGGCGCTGTAGCCGTCCTTGTCAGCGGTCCGCTGTGCGACGACCTGGCAACCTTCGAGTTGGAGGACGGTCACAGGGATCTGCTTGCCGTCTTCCATGAACAGCCGGGTCATGCCGACTTTCTTTGCGATAACTCCAGAGCGCAACATGATCTGCCCCCTTACACCTTGATCTCGACATCCACGCCGGCCGCGAGGTCGAGCTTCATCAGCGCGTCCACGGTCTGCGGGGTCGGATCTACGATGTCGAGAAGACGCTTGTGCGTACGAATCTCGAACTGATCGCGGGATTTCTTGTTCACGTGCGGGCCACGCAGAACAGTGAATTTCTCAATCTTGTTCGGCAGCGGGATCGGGCCGCGAACGGTAGCGCCGGTGCGCTTGGCGGTGTTCACGATTTCCTGCGTCGATGCATCGAGGACGCGGTAATCAAACGCCTTGAGCCGGATACGGATGTTCTGGTTCATCGAACAGTCCTATTTTGGCGTTAAGGTTGAGAGGAGGATGGACGCGCATCGCCGCACCCTCATCGAACCTAAAAGGCGGGGAATCACCCCGCCCTTCACGACCCTTGGGCCGTGGCGCGCATATACGGCTGAGAGCCTTGCTTGGCAAGCCCCAGCGCGCAGGCGCCGCATGGGTATTTCCGCAAGTCAGCCGTGCCGGGGCCACAGGCACCCACATCGACGAACCGCGGTTATGGAAAAAGGGCCGCCCTGAGGCGGCCCTTTCCCGATCTGCTGCCCGGCGTAGGT
>NZ_JAAGOU010000050.1:0-17434 GCF_010500775.1 Salipiger sp. PrR002 | reverse complement strand
AGGTCCGCGTCCTGAAGCGCGTAGACGATGGAGCGATCCAGCTTTTGAAGCAAGAATTGGCGCGGATCTCCGGCGCCGCCGCGCTCGATCCATCGCTGTAGTGTGTGGCGCGTCAAAACGACGATGGAGTCTTTAGTCTCCTTGGCCGTAAGCTGACGTAGAATGTAGCGCACCAGGTCCTGCCTGAAGCCATCTTGCTGATCGGCATAGCGCAACTCCGAGTCCCGCCGGGCTCCGCGAATGACCACCTCGAGGGCCCGGGTCCGATCTTGCTTGGTTGCCCGTGCGGCGGCGCATCCTGGGTGCCGGGCAATGCGTTTTGCCGCGCGTTGCAAAGCAACGAGGCTGCGCCCGCTCTTTGCGGTCAATGCAGCCGCTATGATATCGACTTTCGGCTCTTGCTCTGCCGCTTGGACAATCAGGTCCGTGGTCAGCCCACGGGCCCAGTGCGTGCGGGCTGCCGCCGCAGATACGTCATGCAGGATCATCGGGGATAAGATCGCTGGTTTGAAATGCCCGTCAAGGGGAGCAAAGACAGTGAACCTGACCTTTGGTCACGGGCCTGACCAGGACCGGCCTGCCGATCTCGCGACGCCCTTGCCCGCCTTTTCCGGAAAAGAGCGCGACAGCCTGCGTGAGAGGCTGTCAGCCTACCGGGAAGAGCAGGAGCTCGATGAACGACGCACGACGCAGGAGCAGGAGCTCGAAAATGATCTCGAACAGGAGCGCCATGCCATCCGTGATCGGGGGTATGACCATGGTTTGTAGGTTATGGCCAAAGCACAAATCTCTTGCTGACTGAGGAGGTCTGTAGCGAAGATGTTCAAATGGCTTCTCGCACCCCCAAGTATCCGGAACTCGCCTGGTTTCGAATAGATCAAAATTGGAGAAGATGGTCGCAAGATGTGCAGGCGCACTTTATGGCGCGCCTGACTGAGGCGGTGTTCAGTGGCGACGACATCGGGGATAGCGTCAACACACTGATCGTCATCTTTGTTCGCGAAATGCGTGAGGACGATATTCCCCACGAGGTGAGAGCCGCCTTTGCGACCGAGTACTTCGAGCGCCGCGATGAGTTCTTGAACTATGCGGCTAGCGTCAAAAAACGGATCATTTAAGTGTGCTGATAAAAGGACCGGATCACGATCCAAACTTATTTTCAGGGAGTGAAGCAGGTCATTCAAAGCGCTTGCACATCACGGAGTGTCTGTATTCCTACTATTCTCGGCCTATGCTCCATAAACGCAGAGGTGGAGGGTGAGTGCAGCGGGCGGGCCGGGGTTGCCACCCAAAGCGTTCCTCTCGCGGGACAGGAGAAATTGTCCGCCTGAGCTTTCTATCCCGCTGCACTCAAAAGAATATTACGCCAGGTGAGGTATGCTCGCTATGTGTTTAGAGCGTCCTTGGGCTGTGTGCAGCCAAAAGATCACGGAGTTCAGGTTTGGGGGACGCGCTTCTGGAGGTCTGCAGCGGACCGAGGCTTTTCGCAAAACAGCCTGTGAAGCAGGCCGATGACTTCGGCGGTTTCTCCTGACGCGAGCCTGTAGAAGACCACCTTGCCGTTGCGTCGGGTTTTCACGAGGCCGTCCTCGCGTAACCGCGCGAGCATTTGGCTGGTCGCTGCTTGGCGCGCACCAACATGGTTCATGAGCTCCCCCACAGATTTCTCTCCGGCGCAGAGATGGCACAGGATCATCAAGCGCTGCTCATGCGAGAGAGACTTGAGGAAGCTGACAGCTTCAGCCGCGCTGCGTGACATGTCCTCGGAGAGAGGCGTGGGGGTGATCGGCACTGCTTCAGACACTATGAATTCTGCGCTAGAAACGGACAAAAAACCGGCGCCATGGAAACAGACGGCACACAGACAGCCTCATGCTGAGAATGGCATGTGTCAATGTTTTTGAGCCAGGAGCCAGCGGGTGTCGTGGCACATCCTAGCTGCAGCGCGGCGTGCAGAGGTCTTCAAGCGATGCTATCGTTCTCAAGAGCGCGACGCTCCGTCGTGGCGAGAGCGCGACGGGAGGGGGCCACTTTGACGGAGGCCTGGTGGGGACGTGATGCAGATCTTCCTCGCAAGCAGGCCGTCGCGCTCACCATCGTCTCGTACACCTCCCCTTTGGCACAACCCCGAGACGAGGGTGGGCCGCGCTGTTGCGCGCCCCATAAAACCCGTTCCCCGACTCCCAGCTACTCAGGGTTGATCCGGTCAGGTCTCCGCGACGCTGGAGACCTCTCTGGTTCCAGTTCTGGGCCTATAAAAGAGGTATTACCTCGTAATACCCAAGGAGCGATTCCATGCCTGCTACCCATCCCGTCGCGGTGAAGCTGGACGCCGATGTTCACGCTCGGATGCGCCAGCTTGCCAAGGCGCAGCACCGCACTCCGCACTACCTGATGCGGGAAGCGATCGCCCAATATGTCGAGCGCGAGGAAAAGCGCGAAGCGTTCCGGCAGGAGGCCGTAGAGGCATGGTCGGCATATCAGGCCACTGGTCTGCACGTCACCCAAGCCGAAGCGGACGACTGGCTGGCCCAGCTCGAGGCCGGCCAGGACGTGGAGCCTCCTGAATGCCACACCTGATCTGGACGCCGCAGGCCCTGGCGGGTGTCCGGCGCTGCCATAATTTCCTGGCTCCGAAAAAACCGGGGCGGTTCATGGAAGGGCGCGACACCTCAAAAAAACAAAAAAATTATATGTTTATGTATGGTTTTGGAGAAAATCACATCTGGCATGCTCCGGGTCCGCTCACTCCCTCTTAAGTGCTTCTGGCTATGAGCTTCTTTGCGGTGGACAGTCCCGCGACAAAGGCCTCGGCTTCGTACTTGGCGGCGAGAAGTGCGCACTGTCGACCGCCGTGTGCAGCGATACCAAGCGAAGGTTCGAACCTTCTAAGTAGGCGGCCGCACCCTATAACGAGAAATGCGACTGCGATGTTTTCGGCGCAGGCAAAGTCATTGGAGTTAACAGGCACTACTCTTGCAGCAGTCGAAGTATTCGCAGGTACACTGGTCAAACGGGTCTCCCTGAGGTGTAAAAAAATCACCTGTTGACTTATGATCACCTTGTTTCTGAGAGACGACCCAGGAGTGACGAAATCATTTCTGTATATGCTTTTAGTTGTCTTTACGATGATCGGCGAGGGTCTAACGTATCGGCCTTGCGCGCTTGCGAGAGAGCTTCTCTGGCGAGGCGTTTGGAGATCGCGCCAACAGGGTGTAACATCTGTAACTGTAAGCCTCACGGCTAGGTGAGGAGAATTGCAACCCCTTGGGAGTGAGCGGTTACACCCATGAGTTACACCTTAGGAGAAGCTGCGAAAGCGGCCGGTTTCAGTAAGCCAACGCTCTCGAGGGCGATAAAAAACGGGAAGCTAAGCGCAAAACGTCTGGATGACGGTTCCTACAGCATAGACGCGGCTGAGCTGGATAGGTGGAAGGATGCTAACGGGCACAGAAATAGTGCCGTGAAGAAAATTACAACCCCTAATGAAACACATGAAATACCCCTTGGAACCAGTGTGTTGCAGGCCGAAGTTGAGAAACTTCGCGCCCAAGTTCAGGCCGACCAGCGCGAACGCGGTTTTCTCGAACAGCGTATCGAGGATTTGAGAGAACGGGCCGAGCGGGCGGAGCGCAAGGAAGACCAGCTCCATGCGCTCCTGGTCGATCTGCGGCCACAAGCGCCATCTGAGCCGCGCAAGGGGTTCTGGGGGCGGTTGTTCGGGTAGCCGTCAGCGCAGGCTGTCCTGTTTTCCGCAATAGGCGACGAAGGCTGCGCCGGTGTTGTTCGGCGGATTGCCCTTGGCTGTTTCAGCCTGCGCGAAGGCAAGCCAGTCAGAGCGCAGTGCGTAGTAGTCCCGACCTTTTTCTCTGGCGATGGCGCGGGCCTTTTCTTCGGCCCAGGCTGGCAGAGAGATGGAGGGCGCAGCCTGAGCTTTGAATTGGCGAGGCCGGACGTTCACCAAGTCGTTGTCGTCCAGTTCGAAGCGATAGAAGGGCGTCACGTCAGCCTTGATGATTTCGCGCAGGTTATGCCGAAACCGTTTGATGGGGGCGTTGCTGCCTGTCTTGTTCTGGAGCGTTGTCAGGCCAATCTGCCATTTCGGCTTGTTGCCACAGTGCTTCCGCGCGATTTCGTAAAGGCGGCGTTCCAGCGGGCGGCGCAGTCGGAAATAGTCGTTCGAGATGGTCACAACCTGGTCAGACTCGATAGCCCTCATGAGCCAGCGCGATAGCTTTACCTCGCAGTAATCCAGCCGGAACCTCTCATCGTCCGTGCGGACGAAGCCACCCTCGTCGATCAGCGAGAAAATCCGCGTCTCGATCTTCCCGCCTGTTCGGACGTTGGTGACGAACTGCGTCCCCTGCAGGCGAGCAAAAGCGTTCTCAAGGCGCTTGTAGTGATCGCCCCCGATCTGCCGGTTGGTCGCCACGCACAGCTCGCGGGCCGAGAAGCGTACGGTTTCCCCGATAGCTTCGCCCCGGTTCTTTCGGTGCATGAGCTGGCTAATAACGAAAATCAAAATGTCCTTGTCGAAGATGGTTGGCAGCCCGAGACCAGACGGTCTGATCTTCACGACGTTATCACCGCTCCGATATTCGAGGTGCCGCATGTCTGGTTTCGTCGCCAGAGAGAACAGCGGATGTTCCATCGTCGCCATGTCGTCCTTCGGTACAGCATCCGCGATATCCAAGACGAAGAAGTCGAGGTTTGGGTGGCGATCGGGAAGCAAACTCATGCGTGAACCTTTGGCCTATCAGGAACTTTTAGGTTTGGCCTATCAGGAACCAGTTAGATTGGGCAAGGCGTTTGGCCCTTTCGGAACCAGAATTTGGCCCTTTCGGAACCAGAATTTGGCCCTTTCGGAACCCTGTGGATGGTTTCTTGTTTCTATATCATGTGGTTAAGGCCGATTTTTTGGCTCGTAACACTACTCCGTAGGTAACAATATTAACACTAGGGTGGTTCACCGACCTCGCGCTTTGCAAAAGCTTCGGAATAGTCTATGTGTTCAGATGTACACATCCTGAGAAAGAACAGGCCATGCCCGCCAGCACCACCATGACGATCCGCCTGGATCCCCAGCTAAAGGCGAAGCTCGGAAGATTGGCGGACGGAACCCGCCGCAGCCGATCCTTCCTCGCGGCTGAAGCGGTGGAAGCCTACGTGGATCGCGAACTGGCCATCATTGATGGTATCGAGCGCGGGCTTGCCGACGTGGAAGCCGGTCGCACCGTCAGCCATGACGATGCGATGGCATCCATACGACAAGCGATTGAGGATGCAGCTGGCAGCACCGCATGAGGCGACCCGTTCGCTGGTCCACCGAGGCGTTGGCCGATCTTGCAGATCAGCTTTCCTACATTGCCCGCCACAACCCCACAGCAGCACGTCGCGTGGCCGATGTCATTGATAGAACGGCCCTGGCCCTGGGCGAGATGCCGACAGGGCGTCCAGGTCGGGTGGCAGGAACCTACGAAAAATCCGTGACGCGTCTGCCCTACATCCTCGCTTACGTGATTAGTCAGGCGGGCGGCGAAGAAATCCTGGCGATTGTTCGGGTAATCCACACGTCGCGCGACTGGCCTGCCGCGCAATGGCCGGAGTGACCCCTGTCACCGGTTCTACTCTGTGATCCAGAAGGCGCAGAAGCTCGACCCGTCGTCCTGATCGACCACCTGCCCGCCAAACCATGATCGCCCACAGTTGTACCGCACCAGGTCATCAACCGAGAGCGCAGACTTTGTGGTTTCCATCCCATAGGCCAGCAGGAGGCCCAGAACGACGCCTGTGGCGAGCATGGAGGCCAACCAGACCCAGAACCCCCCGAAGTAGCGCCAGGCCTCTCTACGGGCTTCTCCGGCGGCCTGTGTGAGGTTCCGGGCGGCGTCGATGCTCTCGTCATGGGCCTTCAGGATGGCGTCTCTAGCGGCCTTCTCGGCGGCTTTGGTGGCTTCTTCCTTGAGGTACGCAGCGACGGTCACCAAGCGGTTGTCGATGGCTTGGTGGACCTCGGAAGCGGCCCTGTGCATCCGGTCGACCCCTTCGGCCAACTTCTTGTGCAGGGCCTGGGCGTCCTTCTTGTCGAGGCTGGTGCGTTGGAGCTGGTCCATGTCCTTGCGGATCAGGGTCAGCTCATCGGCGAGGATCTGGAACGGGTCTTTGGCGCTCATTGTCGCTCTGCCTTCGCTGCCACGTCATCCAATTCCCCCAGGAGGCCGACGATCTCTTTCTGATCGACGTCCCGGGTGACAGCCCGGCGAAGAAGCGCCCCGAGCGCCCGGGCCTTTTCGGGGTCCTTCAGCGCGTTGGAGATGGCGACCGATCCGACGATGATCTTGCGGCGGGTCTCGCTGGCCTTCTGCCTCTCCTTCAGCCGGGCAAGCTTGGCCTGCGTCTCCGCAATTTGCTGATCGATACTGCGCGCCATTCTTACCTCCGCACGATTGAGAACGGTTGATTTCTCGCAAAGGTTGATTCATGGTGCAACCACGAAGTGCCCACTTATACAAACGCTTAGCGTTTGTGTGGGCGGGGGAGACTGGCGTTTCCCCTCGACCCCTAAGCGAAGTGCGGCCCCAAATGGCGATCTATCATCTTAGAGCCACGATGATCTCCCGCAGTCAGGGCCGCTCCGCCACGGCGGCTATCGCCTACCGTGCGGCGGAGCGTATCGAAGATCACCGTACGGGGCTGACCTTCGATTACGCGGGGCGCAGCGGCGTCGATCACACCGAAATCCTCGCGCCGGCGCACTCCCCGGATTGGGCCTACGACCGTTCCGAGCTGTGGAACCAGGTCGAGCGCGCCGAGACCCGGAAGAACAGCCAGGTGGCCCGCGAGGTGCGCGTGGCCCTGCCTGCCGAGCTGACCCACGCGCAGCGGGTCGAGCTGGTCCGGGACTTCGCCCAGGAACAGTTCGTGGATCGCGGCATGGTCGCGGATATCGCCCTGCACGCGCCCGGGCGCGACGGCGATGATCGCAACCACCACGCCCACATCCTGCTCACCACCCGCGAGATCGGCGCCGAGGGGTTCACCACCAAGAACCGCGACTGGAACAAGGTTGAGCTCCTCGAGCATTGGCGCGAGGCCTGGGCGCTTGGCAGCAACCACGCCCTCGAGCGCGCCGGCCTCGAGGAGCGCATCGACCACCGCACGCTCGAGGCGCAGCGGGAGGAGGCGCTGGAATGGGCGGCCGAGGCGCGGGAGCGCGGCGACGAGGGCACGGAGCTGCGCGAGACCGTGCGAGCGATCTCGCTGGACCGCGAGCCGCTGCCGCAGCTCTCACCGGGCGCATGGCAGATGAAGGAGCGTGGCCACGAGGTCGGCCGAGTGCGTGCCTGGCACGAGATCAAAGAGCAGGCGGTCGAGGTGGCCCGCATGGCGCGGGAGCTGGCGGGGCATGTCCGGGACTGGCTCGACCATGCCGCCGAGCGCACCTTGGATCGCCTAGGTGGCGGGCGCGCCGAGCTGACGCTGTCCGGTGGTCCTGATTGGCGGGATCGGCCTGCAGATCTCGCGACGCGCCTGCGCGAGGCCTGGGCCGATCGCCAGGAACGGCAACAGGAGCTGCCGGAGGTTGAAGCGCCCGAACGGGATACCTCTGAAGGCCTTGCCGCACGGCTACGTTCTGCCTTTTCCCGGGTAGACCGCGACTCTCTCAGAGAACAGCTCTCGAGCTATAGACAGGAACGAGAGGATTACGAGGTGAGCGCAGCCCAAGAGCGGCAGCGGGAAAAGCACCTCGAAAACGACCTCGAGCAGGAGCGTCATGCCGTCCGTGATCGGGGATATGACCACGAACTGTAAGCGTCAGGCTGCTGCGGCGTCTACAAAGTGCCAACCAGCGTCAGCGAGGACCAGGTTCATCACTGAGCCATGTGTTTAAATCTCTTTGGTAGCGTCGCTCTCGCTCCGACCAGTGAGATTTGATCCACTCTAGGAGTTCTCGGAACTCCTTCTCCGAGTATTCGCCTTGCAGGCTTGGTCCGGCGTGCCCAAACCCAGGACGTGCAGCTCGTCGCATCGTTCTCAAAAGCATGTGGTCCGAGTGATGCGAAGTGTGTCCCGTTCCGTCCAGCGGAGGTGCAGCTGTGCGACTGTCGAAAACTGCGAGGCGCCAGCCATGTTGGCCTTCGAGAGCATTGCCGTGGCAATACGCACACTCGTTTGCGTACAGTTCCGCAGCTTGAGAGCTATCTCGGCGGGTGTCCCAAACGTAGCCCATCCCCACAGCCGCCGAAACAAACGTCAGCGACGCCAGCAGGGCGGGGAGGCTTATTCTCATTCGTATTTTTAGATATGTTTGGAATTTTGCAGAGCTGCCAAGCGGACCTGCGCGATTTGGTCTGCCTCAGTGACCCTCCGCATCATTGCTTCGAGCTCTTCTCGAAGCCCTGCCAAGGCGTCCACCCGATGGACTTTGGGGTTGCAGAGAGGAATTTCGCTCAGAGTTGCAGAGGCCGCAGAGAGCTGCTCTTGGAGAGATTTCGCTGCCTCAAGGTATGCGAGGAGATCGCGGTCTGCGTTCGGCATGAAAGGCAACCAGGGGAGTTTTCTCCAAAATGAAACACCTTAAAGTAGTTTTCAAGCTCTGTTGAGGAGTGCAGCTTAAGTGTTTGCATGCTGCAGCTTTGCTGAAACTCAACGCGCCCGAGATTCAGGTCAGGTGACGCGCTCACTCTCTTTTTGATTGCACGTGAAGCCATACTGCTCCCAAGAAAAATTGGAGCGTGATCCGTCGTCGATACCAGGCCCGGAGTTTTTGGTCCTGATCCCCCACCACTCACGGAGTGGATCGCGCTCACCGCCTTGCCATTTTGAAGCCATGAGAATCGCTTGTCCGTGATATCGTGATAGGGAGCGCGACGAGCGCGCCCTGCGGTGGGACGGAGCTAATCACACTGCGGCCGGCGCGGCGTCAGAGATGACCCCCGGTTACGGGCTCGCCGCGCTCACTTGTTCAGACAAACTTAGGACACGTCCCGCGTTGCGCGCGGGCGGAAGAGATCTGGGAAGTCACGCGCGGCCGCGAAGAGGCCTTGGTCGACGGCGTGATTGCGATACGCGATCTGCGCCCCGCTCATCATGTCCTGGCCCAAGTATGTGAGGAAGGTTAGCAGGCTGCGATACTTCACGTGTGGAGATTGGGTAGCAAATCCAGAAAGCCCCGCAATCCATAATCCGCCGCGCTCATCGGGCACGCCGAAGCGAGCAGACTGTGCTCTCTGATCGTGTAAGTTCGCCGCGCGAATTTCGGAGGTGGCAGTGATCAGGTCCGCGTCCTGAAGCGCGTAGACGATGGAGCGATCCAGCTTTTGAAGCAAGAATTGGCGCGGATCTCCGGCGCCGCCGCGCTCGATCCATCGCTGTAGTGTGTGGCGCGTCAAAACGACGATGGAGTCTTCAGTCTCCTTGGTCCTAACCTGACGTAAAATGTAGCGCACCAGGTCTTGCCTAAAGCCGTCTTGCTGATCGGTATAGCGCAACTCTGAGTCCCGCCGGGCACCTCGAATGACGACCTCAAGGGTCCGGGTCCGGTCTTGCTTGGTTGCCCTCGCAGCGACGCATCCTGGGTGCCGGCCGATGCGTTTTGCGGCGCGTTGCAAAGCAACCAGGCTGAAACCACTCTTTGCGGTCAGTGCTTGCGCAATGATGTCGGCTTTTGGCTCTTGATCCGTCGCCCGGACAATCAGGGCCGTGGTCAACCCGCGGGCCCAGTGCGTGCGGGCCGCCGCCGCAGATACGTCATACAAGGTCATCAGCGATAAGATCGGCGGTTTGAAATGCTCGTCAAGGGAAGCAAAGACAGTGAATTTGATTCTTTGGTCCCCGGCCCGCCGGAGCTCTGACACCAATCCGGCGAACGCGACTTCACCGGAGGCATCACTAAGGCGGGCGACACGGGCTTGCGCTGCACGCTCTGTCAGGTAGCGGCCGTCTTGCTGCATCGGGGACGTACTGAACGCGAACCAGGACGACAGACATTGAATCTAGTTTACAGCATAGGACTCAGCACCTCAAAGCGATAGCCCTTTTTCACCTCTCACTAGCGCGGTCACCGAATTCGCGCCCCTAGCGCCACATCCGGGCGGCGATATCCTGCTCTTCGCGGCCGACGGCATCGGCATAGATCGCCGTCGTGCTGAGCTGGGCATGGCCGAGCCAGCGCTGCAGCATGTGCAGAGGCACGCCCTGGACCACGGCATGCACGCCGAAGCCATGCCTCAGCCCCTTGGGCGAGCGGTGCGGCGCATCGGGAACGCCCGCCTCGATCATGACGCCCTTCACGATCTGCCAGACCCGTACCCGGCCGAGTTCCCAGATGGGCAGGGCGGCCTTCTTCCGCGAGCGCTGCGCCTCGCGAATGCCATGCGCGGTGTTGAGCGTGTCGAGGAACTCCGCCGGAACCGGCACGCTGCGGAAGATCACCTTCTGCCGCCCGGAAGCATCCTTGCGCTTCTTCAGGCTGCGGATCGTAATAATGCCGCCGGAGAGATCGACGCGGGCCGGGGTGATCTCGAAGAGCTCGGAGGGCCGGCAGCCGGTCCAGTGCAGCATCTCGCAGAGCGTGCGGTCACGGGCGGGCTGCCGCCGCGCCGCGGCGAGGAAGGCGGCGCGCTCCTCGGCGTTGAGATAGAGCCGATTTCCGGCGGGGTCGTGCAGGCGCATTTCGGACATGGTAAGCAGATTGCCCGAATTCTGTTTACCCGGGAAGATGGAAAGCCGCCGCGGAGCCCGGGCGCGAGGACCAGGGAGCGTCTCTCGAGTGAACACTATTGGTAATAGTGTTCACTCTTGTTTGGGCCGGTAGCTATGCCAGTGCATGGTCTCGAAAGCCAAAGCAAGACCTGGAAATTTTATCACCCCCCCTTGTGAAAGAATTTCCCCAAACTCACCTCATTCAGGCGCCGCTGATAACTACGATGACTACGCGACCAATGGCTTTTCATCCAATTCAACAGAGCTTCGTAATCTTCATATTCATATCTTTTACTAAACCCACCTTCAACGTGACCCTTCATACTTCCGGATACGTTCATCATTGCTTCAATCAGGTACCTATCTGCATGCTGCCACGCGTGTCCGGAGTTATCTAAAGGCGGAGCGAGAACGTCCCTCCCGAATTCACTCGGCTGCCAACCTGACTCCCCTTCAAGTCTATCCCCATGACACGAAGCGCATTCATTCAGGTACATAGAGCTTGCCCTATTTGACTTTTCTGCGCCATCAATCACCCGAAAACCGTAGCCGCTAAGTGCAATAATAGTGCATATTAAAAAGCCCCACCACATCCGCATGACTGACCTCTAAATCTCAATCGGCTGAGGTAGGCCGCTGGCGCGACTTCCATCCTTCCAGCGCCTGCCTGTATATCCACACATCTTTGCCAATGGCAATCATTAAGCGGCATGCGGCCTCCATAGAGGCTGCGTACTGATTTTCAGTTTTAGCTAAGCGCTGCGAGTTATATTTCGCAGTTTTATAGGTCGCCCTGGCTACCAACGACATTGCTCCATTCCAGCTTTAGGAGATTATGAGCACAAGAAATAGACGGCTAATACCCCACTTTCTGGGGGCATATTTCAACCACACTTACGACACATTTTAAGTGACTTAGCCTCTTCACGATACACCTTGCACCGCCGAGGTGCATAGCTACTCCCCGCTCCTTGCACAATATAGGATGTGCTCTGGACACTTCACTCGATCGACCCAAAAGAATACGCCCTATATCCAAAGGTATATATTAGATACACCTTTTAAGTAAATTGGATTCACTAGCCACCACATGGAAATAAGAATCCTAGACATCCACCTCGTACTATAACTTTCATCTATAATTAAACTTCCTCCCATGTCACCGACGATCATTCAGCAAAGACCCATAGATACAGACATTTTCGACAAGCCTCGAGATGTTGCGTCACGTGCAATTTTCTCGTTGTAAATCTCGCCAACAATAGGTAACAGCCAAGAACCTCTGGGATTAATAGAAATCCAAGATTAAGGCGAAAATACTATAAAATAGTGCGTCACAGATCTCACAATTATTATTGAGGTAGAAATTAGTCAATGGAGATAAATGCACTGACACTCACAGGAGCGAAAATTGAAGAATTCATTCTTCGATAGATACTTCGACCACCCCCACATCATTACCAAACACCAACACAGAGATAAAGGATCGCCTCCCATGGAATCAAACTCAAGTGAGTTAAAAAGAACTATATCAGACGAAAATTGCCCCACTTTATACTGCCATTGCGATGACTATGTAGATACTACGCTATCTGCTCTTCTGGTCTTGTCAGTGATCTTCGTTGCGTTTTCTTACCGGGCGTGGCAAAAGTAATTTATAGATGAGCGTGGTTGTGCGTTTTTTTTGCTATGCAAAATTTATCAACAGCGCGCAGTTCTAACCGGCTGCTAAGTGCTGCCGCCTCGACGCCTGTTGCGAAGCATGATCTACCTTGCCACCGCAAAGACTGAGGTGAGGATACAGGGAAGGCGACAAAACAACCTCATTGTTCAACTACGTCGGTCTTAGTGATCCCATTTCGGCGCGGCACCCGCTTCGCAGGACTAAGCCGTTGTCAGCGATGCGCTCGCTGGATGCCAAAATCGACCGGCTCTATGCGGGTGAGAATCGCCCTTCCAGCGCACCGGAGCAGTCGATCCGGAACAGCCTGCTGCAGACCACCGCATCGCGGAGGTCCGTCTTTACACGGCCGTCTGCCTTATGCGGAATGAGCGAGGGCGCGACGACGATGCACTCATGCCTCCTCTCAACGGGTTGCAGGCGAAGTCCGCAGGGCCCAGCTCCATAGCTGAAACCCAACTGGCTGTCGCTCCCAGCCGAATCCTCCCCCTGCCGAAGGACACGATCGGGGCGCGATCATGGGGTCCAAGAGATGCACGCCCTGCTGAAGGGGCTATGCGCTGACTAAGCCGCTACCGCCGAAACGGCCACCAGCCTCCCCCCTTTCGGGTGTCACGCGCCTCGATGAATCGTCTCTCGAATTCGTGGTTCGCCGGCAGACTTTCCACGGTCAGCAGCCACAGGGTCCTGTCATGGGGCCATCCGGCAGGTCGCCAATCAAGGAGCTGCACGCCCACGACCTTCATGCAATCGGGAAAGTGGAGCCACGGCACCTCGTCAACATAGGCGTCAGGGGACAGCCTGTCCGCGCAGAGGACACGCCCATCAATGCTAACGTCATTTCGGAAGGTGAACCCGTCCGCCTGCGAGTGATCCAGGAAGGTAAACCGAACGGTCTCTTCGCTTCCTGGTCCCATGCCATTGGCCGCGAGCCAATCGCCACAGGCGGGCGGCTTTTCCGCGTCGAGCACGACACGCCATTGCTTTGGTGACATCGCTTCACTCCTCTCGCGAACGGGTATTCTCAAACATCACGCTGCGTCCTGAACCGGACGCAGCTTCAGGCCCAAGGGTTGGTCGCGCCCTTCGCCTCCGAAGGACGCCGGCGCTATCGCCACGCCAATCTCCCAGAGAGCGGACCGCAACACACCCTGAGCCAGCATGTCCGCAGCCCTCTGGCCGTACACCGCCACGAATGCCTCGAGGGTCGCAAACTCCTGCGTGCCGCCTTCAGAAATGCGCCAGGCCATCGCTGTCACGGCGGGCTGGTCCTTATGGTAGGGATGTTCGGACACGACACAGGCCCTTTCTAAAAATCATCGTTCTCGATCGCGATCCCGGTCGCGGCCAGAGCCGCGCTCTTGCCCGGTGTCGCGGTGGCGGCCGAGGATGGCATTGCGCCGATCTTGATCGGGCGCCTCTGGCGCCGCGCGCTCTTGGCCCGCATTTGGCCTCTGCTGTTCGGGAGCTGCAACCTCTCGGCCCAAAACGGCGGCCCGTCGCTGATCAAGATCGCCGCGTTCGTCACGCCCATCCCCGTCCCGGCCCTGCGGCCGCTCTACCTCGCCCATAACCCTCTCCTTGATCCTCGACATGGCACCTTCCGCCCGCTCCCAGAGCTGCCCCAGCCGCTCGCGGGCCGAGGCGACGAAAGCGCGGCCGCGCTCCCTCAACTCAAGGCGCAGCTCAAGCTGCCGCCAGCCCATCTCCTGGCGCTGCGCGTTCCGCGCCTGTGCAGCCCGGAACGCATCGCCGCGCTCCGTGGCAATCCCGCGCTTCTCCTGCGCATAGGCCGACGGCCCAATCTTAGGCTCGGGCTCGCGGCTGAGCTCGACCACCTTCTTCTCGTGCTCGAGCTCCAAATCGTCCTGGCGGCTCTCCCGCGCCCGCTCCGCCTGTCGCGCGGCTTCAGCACGTTGAACATCGAGCGAGCGGTGATCGATCCGCTCAGACCGCCCTGCCCGCTCGAGCGCCCGGTTCGCATCTCGCGCCCAGGCCTCCCGCCAGCCCACCAGCAGGTCCGGCGCGTTCCAGCTCCGGTCCTTCTTGCCGAACCCCTCGCCGATCAGCTCCCGCATGCTGAGCATGACGTGGGCATGCGGCTGACCATGCCCATCCCGGGCCTTGCCCTCGTGCACCGCCACATCCGCGATCATGCCGCGGCCGACAAATTCACGCTCTACGAACCCGCGTAGAAGCTCGAGCCGGCTTTCCCGATCGAGCTCGCGCGGCAGCGCGAGTTCGATCTCGCGAGCCAGCTGCGCATCCCGCCGTTTCTCCACCGCCTCAACCGCATTCCAGAGCTGGTCGCGATCCCGCATCCACTCCGGCGCATTCGCCGGTGCCATGATCTCGGAATGCACCACGCCGCCCTTGCGGCTGTAGTCATGCTCACGCCCCTGCCGCGCATCTCTCAGTCGGCCGCCAGACCGATAGGCCGCGGCCGCAACAGAGGACCGTCCCCCGGCGCGGCTGATGACTTTGGCACTGAGATGATAGATCGCCACGGCGGACGGACCTCGCTGCAAACAGGGTCCAGCGCCTGTCGGCGCTGGTCGGGAGATCGAGGGTGGAAACCCTCGTCAGGCGGCATCGCCGCCTTGGGGGGAAGCCGTCCGGCGCGGGGGCGGAGCCCCCCTGAGGACGCGACATTGCGCAGCAATGTATAAGCGCGCATTTAGAGCTGTTCAACACAAATCACTATCGCTAGGGTTGCATCGACTTTGCGAGGGTGCCCCATGTCCCAAAGACGCCTGCCCGACGCCGGGCTAGAAGAGCTGGCCGAGAAGAAAGCCCAACTCGACGCCCGGATCGCAGCGGCCGATGCCAGGCGTCGTCTCACGCAAAAGAAAGACGAAGACCGCATCAAATTCCTTCTAGGCAATTTGGTCTTCGACAATTTGAGCGACGATCCTGCGCTGCAGGCGCTGGTGCGTCGCGAGCTGCCAGAGCGCCTCACTGACCGCGATCGAGACCGTGGGCTCTGGCAGCTTCTCTTCCCCGACGATACCAAAGAGGACCGGCCATGACCTTCATCCTGGAAACCCGCCACTGGGCGATCATGGCCGGCGCCGTCCTCGCAGCCGCGGCTGTGGTGTTTCTCCTGCCCCAGCTGATCGCCATCTACCCAATGACCACCTACGCCGCGCCCATCGCCGCGGCCGCCGTCATCCTCGACACCCTCGGGATCGCCGCAGAGCGCCACAGGACGCCGCTGAGGGCCCTCGCCTGGGTGTGCCTGGTCGGAGCCACCCTCGTCGCCCTGATGCCCCTCAGAGGGCTCCTGAGCGACATGCAGGCGGCGTACCAATCCTGGATTGTCGCTGGCTGGCCCTTTCCGCGCGCCATCTGGGAAAGCCTCAAGCAGCTGGCGCGCTATCCCGAGCCCCACCAGCAGGCGATCGCGATCTCCTTCGCCATGGGCGCCATGGGGCTCGCGGTGGCGATCCGCCAGCCGATCATGACCGTGTTCAACCCGAAGATCGGCCGGAATCGGAAATCCCGCACCGGGCCGTGGCAAGCCGGCTGGATGGATCCCCGCGATGTCGCCCACATGGCGCGCAACAAGACCGGCCTGCCGCTGGCGCTGCACAAGGGCAAGATCCTGCGCTACCTGCCGAGTGGCGATAAGCTCTGGCGGCCAGGCCACCACATGGTCGTCGCAGGCACCCGGGGCGGCAAAGGCATCAGCGCGGTGATCCCGGCGATCCTCGACCACCAGGGGCCGGCCGTGGTGTTGGACATTAAGGGCGAGAACTTCGCGGTCACCCGGCGCTATCGCCAGGAGCTCGGCCGCAAGGTGGCCGTGCTGAACCCCTTCGGCCTCATCGAAGCGCCCAGCGATCAGTTTAACCCGCTCGATTACATCCGCCCCGACTACCTCGCCCGCGACGTGGCGCTGGTCGCAGACGGGCTCGTGAAGCCCGAGCACGGCGATGGCGCCCACTTCTCAGAAATGGGCCGGCAGCTGATCGCCGCGGCGGTTGAAGTGGTCGTGACCCAGGAGGAGCCCGAGCGCCGCAACCTGATCACCGTGGCGGACCTGTTGCTCGCCGCCGATCTGGATGCGACGCTCGAGGCCTGGGCGGAAAACGCGGATCTCGTTGGGCACCGCCCCGCCCAGACCGCGGCCACCATCCTGCGCGCCGGCGATCGGGAGCGTGGCTCGATCCAGACCGCCGTCTCGAAAGCCTTCGAATGGATGCAGTCGGACGAGATGCGGCGCTTTGTCGAACGCTCGAGCTTCCGGCTGAGCGATCTGCTCGTGGACAAGCTCGATCTCTTCATCGTCGTCCCGCTCGACCAGGTCGACAAGCAGGCGGTGTTCATGCGCCTCTTCATCAACATGGTTCTCGGCGTTGTGGTGCGCCAGGACGGGCACAGCAAGGTCACGGCCCCGATCCTGCTCGTCCTCGATGAGTTCGTCCGCATGGGGCGGATGGAGCAGGTCATCAACATCGCCACCGTCGCCGCCGGCGTTGGGTTCGAAGCTCTCTTCGTCACGCAGGATCTCGGCCAGGTCGAGAAGGCCTACGGGCGCGAAGACACCCGGGCCATCCTTGGCTCCTGCATCACCAAGCGCATGTTCAACATCAACGACATCGAAACCGCCGAGTGGACGGCGCGCCATCTCGGAGACAGCACGGTGTTTTCTCAGCAAATTCGCGAAGGCAAGGAGCTACACGAGGGCCGGGATTATTCCTACTCGGAGCAGCGCCAGAAGCTGATGACAGGCGAGCAGATTCAGGGGATGCCAGCCGATGAGCTCCTGCTGCTCGTGGGCAACCGAAATCCGCTCCGAGCGAAGCAGAACATCTACTTCAAGAACAAGACTTACGAGGGGCGGTTTGATCGGAATCCGCTGAACTGAGAGGTTGGACGTTGAAATTTTGTTACAGGCTTTGCGTTCTGAGGGAGTTAAATAGAGTTATAATAGAGTTACACCCTGGAAGGTGGCCTGCAAGACCTTGAAAAGAAAAATTTTTTCAAAAATGTCGGTGTGTGAAATGACGAAGTTTGGTGTGTGAAATGACGAAGTTTGGTGTGTGA